>JAZDGE010000355.1:0-8676 GCA_043807175.1 Acidobacteriota bacterium | reverse complement strand
GAGCTGGCGGTCAAGGCATTTCGCCACACGGCCGCCTATGATCTCGCCATCGCTCACCTCCTGCCGGCGCACCTGGGCCTCGAGACCTCGCTGCTCATGGCGGCGCTCGCACCCTGGGCTGATGGGCTCGAGAATCCGCTGCGCTATGGCGAGAACCCCCACCAGCGGGCGCTCCTGGTGCGCTCGCGCCTTCTTCAGGGCCTGGCCGGATTCCGGCAACTGCAAGGCAAGGAGTTGTCCTACAACAATCTGGTCGATGCCGACGCGGCCTGGCGGCTGGTCCACGACCTTCCCTCGCCTGGCGTCGCCATCATCAAGCACGCCAGTCCCTGCGGCGTCGGTCTGGACCCGGACCCCGCCACGGCCTATTCACGGGCGGTTTGTTGCGACACAGTCTCAGCATTTGGCGGCGTCATAGCCAGCTCGCTGCCGCTTGACGGGCCTGCGGCCGCGAAGATCGGCGAGCTTTTCGCGGAGGTCGTGATTGCGCCGGCGGTCGACGAAGGAGCCCAGCGGCTTCTCGCGCGGAAGAAGAACCTGCGTGTGCTGGTGGCGCCGCCCCCTGCCGGCGGAGTGCCGCGAATCAAGAGCATTGACGGCGGCCTTCTCGTGCAGACGGCGGACGAGGGTTGGGCCGGCGAATCGTGGCAGACGGTCAGCGCCCGGGCGCCCCTCGCCGACGAGATGCAGGCGCTGCAGCTCGCCTGGCGAGTCGCGAAGCATGTGGCATCCAACGCCGTGGTGGTCGCCAACGCCACTGCCACCGTGGGGATTGGCGCCGGGCAGCCGAGCCGCGTCGATTCCTGCCGTATCGCCCTCGAGAAGGCGCGCGCGGCAGGCCTTTCGATCGCCGGCACGGCCGCCGGAAGTGATGCCTTCTTCCCCTTCCCGGACGGCGTCGAGGTCCTCGCCGCCGGCGGCGTGACCGTGATCGCGCAGCCCGGAGGCTCGATGCGAGATGCCGAGGTGATCGCCGCCGCCGATCGACTCGGCCTGGCGATGGTGCTCACCGGATACCGGCACTTCAGGCACTAAAGCATGGTCCTGCTCCTCTCCTGCCTCGTGCTGGCCGCGGCGGTCCCCAAGGAAGCGAGTCTGGACGCGGTGCTGGCGGCGCTGCAGCGCTCGCCGGCATGGCGGGCCAGCTTCGTGCAGCGCTATCTGCCCGAAGGGCTCGAGCAGGGGGTGAGCGAGACCGGGGAGCTGACCCTGGCGCCTCCGGCGCGGCTGCGCTTCGACTACCAGGGCGAGAGCCCGCGTACCTTCGCCTCAGACGGCGCGGTCGCCCGCCTCGTCGATCCGCTCGCCGGAACCTGCGACGCCGTGCATGTGGATGCCGCCACATGGGGGCGGATTCCGCTCGCCGTCCTGCTCGATCCCGGCGCGGCCCGGGGGGCGTTCACGATCGGCGTGGCCGGCCAGACGCTTCGACTCGTTCCCCGCCAGCGCGTGCCCGAGCTCTCCGAGCTTCTGATCACAGTCGGGGACGGCGGACTCCCGGCGGCAGTCGTTGTTCTCGATGCAGCCGGAAATCGAAACGAGTTTCGTCTTCAGGACTGGCGCCCGCTTGCAGCGTCGGCAGCCGAGCTTTTCCGCCCTTCTCTGCCGGGCGGGACGCCCTGCCTGCCGGTCGAGGAGTGACAGGCCGCTCGGTTGCCACTACCATGAGCGCTGCCGCGGCTCGCGGCAGAGGGAGAGAGTCCTGAGAGAGTCCGCAAGAAGCCCGCATTTCTCACCGTGGTCCGTAACGAAAGCGCCGAGAGTGCGTCTCGGTGCCAGGTATAACACTTTAGTGCGGCGGCCACACCACCGGACCTCAGCCTATTTGCTCCGGCGCCACAGCACGCCGACCAAGCGAGTCCAAAGTGTCATACCTGGCACCGGGCACGTAGTGACAAGCGACGCAGTCGCACTTGAACAGTACGTCGAGGAGCGAGGAGCGAGTACGGCCCGAGATGGCGTGCTATCGGCGCTTGCAGTAGGACAAGCGGTGAGAAATGCGGGCTAGTAAGACCCTGCGCGCCACCCGCCAGACACTCGGCGCCGCGTTCGAGGCGATCCGGCCCCGTCTGGATCTGGTCGAGCAGTTCATCGAGCGGCAGCTTCTTGGTTCACCGGAGATAGTCCAGCAGGCGGGCCGCTACGTGTTCAAGGGCGGCGGCGAACGCCTGCGGCCCGCGCTGCTGCTGGTGGCGGCACGCCTGGCTGGCTGCCAGGACGATCGGGACATCCGCTACGGCGCCGTGATTGAGATGATTCATACCGCCACCCTGGTCCACGACGACATCATCGACCACGCCAGCGTCCGCCGCGGCCGTGCCACCGCCAACGACCGCTGGGGCAACCAACTCACCGTGCTGCTCGGCGACTGGCTCTACATTCGCTCGACGGAGCTGGCGCTCGAGCTCGGCGATACCGAGGTCCTGCGCGTGCTCTCGCGGGCCACGGTAGAGATGGTCGAGGGCGAGATCCTCGCGCTGGAAATTCTCGGCAAGGACGACGTCACCTATGAGCAGTACCTCGAGATCGTCCGGCGCAAGACTGCAGAGCTGTTCGCCGCCGCCTGCTCGCTGCCAGCCCTGTTCCCGGCTGCGCCCGCCCGCACTTCCAGGCTCTCGCCCAGTACGGTCGAAACCTCGGGATCTGCTTCCAGATCGTCGATGACATGCTCGACCTCACCGCTTCCGAGGATCACCTGGGGAAGCCGGTCTTTTCCGACCTTCGCGAGGGCAAGCTCACATTGCCGTTCATCTTGCTCCTCCCGCGCCTGGCCCGCTCGCAGCGAAGCGCCGTGGCGAACATCTTGATCTCCGGCGAGTTCGGCGCCACCGGACCCGACGAGCTCCGAGGCTGGCTCCAGCAGCATGGCACTCTGGCCGAAACGCGCGAGGTGGCGCTCGAGTACGGTCGGAAGGCGATCGCCGCCCTCGATACCCTGCCCGTCTCACCCGAGCGTGACGCTCTCGCCCTCGCCCCGAGCTTCATCACCGACCGCGACTACTAGGGAGGCTCCGCCTCAAACCGTGGAGAGGCTGCCGCTTGCCGGTCGTCCAGGCCATTTGGCCGCTGGCTGCGTAGTGTTAGCGGAGTCCTGAGTCGACAGGCGACAGGCGACAGTTCCCCCCACACCCCACCCAGCAAACCCACCCTCCCGTCCCCCGCCCTACCTGCCCGCCGTGCGAGACCGGTTGGACCTGCCGGACAGACAAGAGTGTCTGTCCTACTGCCTTTTGCCTTTTGCCTTTTGCCTTCTTCCCTCTGCCCTTTGCCCTCTGCCCTTTACCCTCTGCCTCTTGCCTTTCGCCTTTCGCCCTTTTGCCTGTCGCCTTTTGCCTTTCTCTTCCCCTTCCCCTTGCAACTGACCCCGCCCGCGGCTAGCCTTCAACCATGGACCTAGCCCCTGCGACAGCGATGCGTCTTCTCGAGCTCGCGCGCCGCGCCCAGGCCAAGGCGCACGCGCCCTACTCCCGGTTTCCGGTCGGTGCCGCCGTCCTTGCCGAGGACGGACGGACTTTCGTCGGTTGTAACGTCGAGAACAGCTCCTTTGGTCTCACGATCTGCGCGGAGCGAAACGCGGTAGCGGCAGCGGTGGTGGCGGGCGCGCGGCCGATCGCCGTGGCGGTGGCCGGAGGCCAGCCCGAGCTGGCCCCCTGCGGGGCGTGCCGCCAGGTGCTCGCGGAGTTCTGCGCGGACATGCCGGTAGTGCTGGCAAGCGCCGGCGGCTATCGGATCATCAACCTCGCCGAGCTGTTACCGGGCCCATTCGTGTTTCAGGGTCCGTCCTGAAATGGGCCTAGCTCGTTTCACTCGCAATTGGGGTTGGGGGTTAGGGAACGGCGGCGCCGCGGTTGCCGCGTGGCGCATGCCTGAGCGGCGCGGGCGGCTTTGCGGAACTGCCGTCGCACCGCGAGCGGGACACCGTCACGATGCTTGGCCCTCGAGGAGAGGGTTGCGGGTTTGAGCTGTTTCTCCCCAACCCCCAACCCCTAACCCCCATCCCCGCCTTCGTTTGTGCAATTTCCGAGACGTTTACGGTTAGCTCGCGACAGGCTAACCCAGGCCGCGGCGGCGGCGCAGATAGCGGAAGTCGGGTACTCCGTATTCCTTGAGCTTTGCGATCAGCGCACCGCGCGAGATTCCAAGGACCTTCGCGCCCTTCGACTGGTTGCCCTTGACCCGGCGCATCACCCGGTCAATCAGCAGTTGCTCGATTCGCGGCACGATCTCCTTGAGGTTGTCCGACGCCAGCACCTTGGCCAGCTCGGGGGCGGTGTCGCCCGCGACCGCCGCGGTCGGCTGGGCGCCGACGCCGAGATGATCACACCGCACCATCTCTCCTTCTGGTGTGGCGGTCACCAGGCGATTGATCTCGCCGACGAGCTGTGCCACGTCGCCGGGAAAATCGCAGCCCAGGAGGACGTTCAGACAGTCCAGGCTAATCCCTCGGATGCTCTTGCGCTGGTCCGAAGAGGTACGCTGGAGGAGGGCTGCAATGAGCAGCGGGAGATCCTCGCGCCTTTCCCCCAGCCGGGGAATGCGGAGCAGCCTCTGGGAGAAGAGCATGAACAGCGCCGACGACAGCTTGCCTTGTTGGACGAGCGCGAGGGGGTCCTCACCACAGGTTACGATCCAGCGAATCGAGGTGACCGACAGCGCCTCGCGCCGTTGGGCCGAGATCAATCCCGCCAACTCTGATTGCAGCGGCATCGGCAGGCGATCCATGAATCGGACGATCAGAATGCCGCCTCGCGCCCGGCCGACAATTCCGCCGCCCTCCGGACCCAGGCTGGCATGGGCCGAGGGTCCAAACAGCACCTGTCTGATCGATTCGACGTCCCCGTCCCGGCCTTCGAAAACGGTGACCGACCGGCCGGCCACCGGGCCCAGAGCCGCCAGAATGCGCGCCGCCTCCGTTCGCCCCGTCCCATCCGCGCCACAGATGAGCACCGGCTCGTTGCCATGGGCGGCCGCGAGAATGCCAGCCCGCAGCACCTGAATTGCCTGCGAGCTTCCGGGGAGCAGCACCTCGAGCCGATGTCGGCCTTCGGCCTCCCAGCCAGCAAAGGTGGTGTCGTCGCGCTCCACCTCGCGCCACTGCAGCGCCAGAAAGCGTGCGGCCTCCGCCAACAACCCCAGTCCCTCGTTGCCCAGGGCGCCGGCCGGCCGAGCCGAGATCATCGCCACTACCTCGCGCTGTGGGGTGACCGCGGCCACTGCCAGAGTCGCCCCGTTGACGCCGTTCATGACCACGCAGCGGCCGGGCGAGGTCAGCTCGTTGAGAACACGTCTCGAAAACTTGGGAAGATCACCGCTCCACACCGAGGCCAACGCCACCGGGTTCTCACCATCGCCTGGCGCGAGAATGGCAATTTCGGCCTCAGGCAATGCCTCGCGAAGAATCGCGACCAACTGCTGCAGCCGATCGGCGCGTGGCCGAATGAAAAGCTCCACGAGCCTCATCCTCGCCTCGGCGAAGCCCGCCGGGTCGTTCTTGAATGAAAGGTCCCCAAGTGCCTCCCGCGCCACCACTGCTGCGGCCGGCGGCGGCCTCTTGGCCGGCTCCTCGGCCAGCTCCACCCCACCCGCCTCGGTGCCGCGAAAGACCAGGGTCATACTGCCGAGCCGAAGCCGGTCGCCCGGGTTGAGCACGCCGCGAGCGCGCCGCTCCCCGTTCAGCACTACCGTCTGCCGGTCGACCGTCACAAACGTGAACAGGTCATTGTTGCGATGAATAACGAGGTGGCGCTCGGCAACCCCCGGCGAGCGCACAACAACGTCGCTCTTGCTCGACGACCCAACGCTCACCTGGGTCTTCCCCAGGCGGTAGGTCAACACCGCGCCGTTCTCGGACTCAACTGATAAGAGCACCATATGACCCCCCAACCTGCAAACCCCGGCACGACTGAGCGTAGCCCCACTCGCGAGCAAATGCAAGCCCTTCTTTCGCCCTTCGAAATCTCGGTGCAGGAGCTTCGTTGTGGGCCCCATTGTGACTCTGGCGTTGCAAGAGTCGACGGCACCGGCCCGGTGTGGCCCCTCGCAGCCAGCTTCACGCGATAAAGCGCTTCACGGACAGAGCGAGCTTCTCCCCCGGCATTCGGGTGGGGGACGGGTGAGTGGGTTTCCTGGGTGGGGTGCGGGGGAAACTGTCAACTGCCGACGCGAGGCTTCGCCTCGTCCGTTTGAGGCGAAGCCGAGCTACACCTCGCCGGCGCCAGTCGCGACCTCGGTCCACTCGGAAAGGCGCGGAAACAGGCGCGAAAACGTCGCGAAGAACGCAGCCGTGGCGGGGATCACGCGCCCTCCCCCCCGACCCCCGGCATGCACCACCACCTCGCGCGCCACTCGCTCCACGGACAGCACCGGCACCAATGCGCGCGAGAGCCGCGGCAACTTCCCCGACGGCACGCCGTCCACGATCATGCGGGTGGCGACCGGCCCCGGGCAGAGCCAGCCCACGCTGACCCCAAGGCCAGCCAGCTCCAGCCGCAGGCAGCGCAGGTAGAAGATCAGCGCCGCCTTGCTGGCGCCGTACGCGCCGCCGCCGCGATAGGGGATCAGACCGGCCAGCGAGGCGACCGCCACGAGCGCTGACGGCGCCCGCTGGCGCAGGTGCGGCAGCACGGCGCGAATCGTGTTCTGGGCGCCGATGAGGTTGACGTCGAGGACGCGCCGCAGTGCCTCACGGGAGAGCGCCTCGGCGGCGCCGTGCACTCCGATGCCGGCGTTGACCACGGCGAGCCGCAGGCCATCGCACCAGTCCGCGGCCTCATCCACGGCTCGACCAAGTGCCTCGTCATCTGTCACATCGGCAGGAAAGGCCCGGGCGCGACCGCCACATCCTTCCACCTCGGCCCGCACCGCCTCGAGCGCCTCGACGCGTCTCGCCACCAGTGCGACGCGACAGCCCCGCCGGCCGAGCTCCTGTGCCACCGCCCTGCCAATCCCCTCCGAAGCCCCTGTCACCACACAACCAATCGCCGAGATCTTCATGCTCGCCATTCTCGCACGACCGGCTATACTCCATCGATGCTGCAAGTTGGCGGCCTCGCCATCGATCCGCCGCTGGTCCTCGCCCCGATGGCCGGCATCACCGACCGGGATTTCCGGCTGGTGATTCGCAGGCTCGGCGGGTGCGGGCTCGTCTCGATGGAGTTCGTGTCCTCCGAAGGCCTCACCCGCGGCCATGAAAGCGCCTTTCGCATCCTCCACTTTGTCGACGAGGAGCAGCCGCTCGCGGTGCAGATCTTCGGTTCCTCGCCCGAGCGGATGGCCGAAGCGGCACGGATCGTGGAGGGAATCGGCGCAAGGGTGTGCGACATCAACATGGGCTGTCCCGCCAACAAGGTGCTGAAGGGATGCGCCGGCGCTGCGCTGGGAGCTGACCTGGCGCGCGCCGAGGCGATCCTGCGCGCCGTCCGAGCGGCGATCAGCATTCCGCTCACGGTCAAGTTTCGCCTGGGTCTGCGCGAGGACTCGATGACCTACCTCGAGCTCGGCCGCCTCTGCCAGGACGAGGGAGCGGATGCGGTCACGCTTCACCCGCGCACGGCCCGGCAGCAGTTCGCCGGCCACGCCGACTGGCGCCACATCGCCATTCTCCGCGAGGCGCTCGCGATCCCGGTGATCGGGAACGGTGATGTCACCACGCCCGCCGATGCCAGCCGCATGCTCGCCGAAACCGGCTGTGCCGGCGTGATGATCGGCCGCGCGGCCCTGGCCAACCCCTGGATCTTCCGCCAGACCGCCGCCTTGCTGCGCGGCTGCGACTGCAGCGAGCCCACCATCGCGGAGCGCCGCGCCTTGATGTGCGGCCATTTTCGCGATGTTCTCGAACGAGAGGACCCTCGCATGGCACTCCACAAGCTGCGACGCTTCACGGGCTGGTACACGCTGGGCTTGCCCGAAGGCCGGCTGCTCCGGCGGCGGCTCTCCGAGCTTGACTCGGCGGTGGCGGTGATGGACGCGGTCGACGAGTTCTTCAGCGCCAGGAGCGCTGCATGACCGGACCCGCGCTTCCCCTCTCCATTCCCGGCGAGATATACGAGCTCACCAGTGAGCTTCCCGGCAGCATGCTCGGGTTGGAGTTTCAAGCGGCCTGTGAGCGCCTGGACCGGTTCGTCGGCGTCCTCGCCGCCGAGCTGGCCGCAGTCCTCAAGCTGCCCACTAGCGCCGTCGATCTCGCCAGCCTCGTGCAGGAGCGCGGCTGGCGCCAGGAGGGCGCCCTCGCGCTTGCCTGGCTCCTTGAGACGCTCGAAAGCTACGGCGCGGCCCGGCGCGACGGAGCTCGGTGGTGGTGGAGCGGAGCGCAGCCGGCAGTCGCGGCGGCAGAGCTTCGCGACGAGGCGCTGGCGATAAACCCGGCGACCGCACCGGCGTACCAGGCGCTCGAGCTTAGCGCCCGTTCGCTGCCCGCAATTCTCCGCGGCGAGATCAGCGGCGAGGAAGCGCTCTTCGGACCCGCGAGCCTGGGCATGTGGTTTTCCTACTTCTCGAACTCCAACCCCCACTATGCGCTCAACAACACTCTGGCGGCGCTCGCCATCGAGCGCGTCACGGCGCCTGGGGCGAGCCTGTTCGAGGCGGGAGGCGGCGGGGGCAGCGCCGCCGAGGCGGTGCTCAGGCAGCTCGTTGAGGCCGGCCGCGCGCCGGCCCGCTACGCCTTCACCGAGCTCC
>JAZDGE010000354.1:0-2196 GCA_043807175.1 Acidobacteriota bacterium | reverse complement strand
GGCTGGCGGGCGGATGCTGCACCGCCCCGCCAGCCGCGACAAGAATCCTGCAATCAGAACGGGATCTCGTCCTCGCCACCATCGGGCGGGAAGTCAGCCGGCTCACCCGGAGTGGCTGGCGCCCCTTCGCCCGTCGCTGGCTTGGGGCCGAGGAGCTGGATCGTCTGCGCCCGCACCTCGGTGAAGTAGCGACGGTTGCCCTTCTCATCATCGTAGGTGCGGGTGCGCAGCGTGCCCTCGATATACACCTGGCGCCCCTTGCTCAAGTACGAGGCGCAGAACTCCGCCTGCTTCCCCCAGCTCACGATGTTGTGCCACTCGGTGTGCTCCTGGCGCTGTCCGTTCTTGTCCTTCCAGACCTCGTTGGTGGCCACCGAGAACTTCGCCACTGTGGCGCCGCCCGGCGTATGGCGCAGCTCCACGTCCCTTCCCAGGTTTCCGACAAGTATCACCTTGTTGACGCTCATGAGTCGCCTCCCGGCGTGGACGGCACTCCATCCTAGCACAGAAACGGCGAGGCGGAGTCAAGCAGCGGGATGATAGAGTGCCGGCCGTGTCGGTGCGATCGAGACTGGTGGCCGCGACCGGTGGCATGGCGTTGGTCACGGTGGCGAGCCGGGTCACGGGATACTTGCGCGACAAGACCGTAGCCGTTCTACTCGGTGCCGGCAATGTCGCCGACGCCTTCTACGCCGGCCTGGCGATTCCCAACATGTTCCGCGCCTTCCTCGCCGAAGGCGCCTTGCACGCCGCATTCATACCGGCGCTCGCGGAGCTCAAGGAGACCGGCGGCGAGGAACGCCAGCGCGCCTTCGTGCGCGCCATGACCGCGACCCTGCTGCTCGCGTTGCCGCTCATCGTGCTGCTGGGCGTCCTGCTTGCGCCTTTTCTGGTGGAGGTGTTCGCCCACGGGCTCAAGCGCGATCCGGCGACGGTCGAGCTCGCGGTGCGTTTCACCCGCCAGATGTTCCCTTACCTGGGGCTGATCTCGCTCGCGGCGCTCGCCCAGGGCGTGCTCAACGCCTCTGGCCGCTTCCTCCTGCCGGCGGCCACCCCGATCGCCCTCAATCTGTGCGCCGTCGCCGGCGCCCTGGTCGCGGTGCTGCTCGGAGGCGCCTGGTCGTGGCTGGCAATCGGGGTGCTGGCCGGGGGCGGAGCGCAGCTCGCGATGCAGTTGCGCGCGTGCTCCCGTGCCGGCCTGCCCTTGCTCCCCGGCGGTGGCGGACTGCGCAACCCCGCGGTGCGCAGGGTGCTCGCGCTCATGCTGCCGGGAATCCCGGCCCTCGGCGTCTACCAGCTCACCCTTCTGCTCTCGTACCGTTTCGCATCCCAGGTGGGCGCCGGGGCGGTGACCGCAAGGTTCAACGCGGCGCGGCTGTCCGAGCTGGTCTACGGCGTGCTCTTCGTCCAACTGACCACGGCCGTGCTGCCGCTGCTCTCGGCCGAGCGGGCGCGCGATCCGGAGGAGGCCCGGCGCACTCTCGGCTTCGCGCTCCGGCTGATGTCCCTGGTCGCGCTCCCTGCTGCGGTCTTCCTGCTCGTGCTGGCGGGGCCAATCGTGGGGACCGCGTTCGGCGGTGGGGCGTACACCCGCGAGCATGTTGCGATGACCGCCGGTGCGCTCGCGATGTACGCGTGGGGGTTGCCGTTTCTTGGGCTCACCAAGCTGCTGGCAGCGACGTCATACGCCTGGAAGGACACCCGCCAGCCGGTTCTGGCCGCGGCCGCCAACCTGGCCGTGTTCTTCGCGCTAGGCCAAACGTGGACCACGGCCTACGGCGTGGCGGGGGTGGCAGCCGCCGCCTCGGCAGGCCAGATGGTGAACGCGTCGGTGCTGCTCCTGCTCGCCGGTTTGGCCCGGCGCCTGCCGCGCGCCCGCGAGGTGCTTCCAGGCCTGGCCCGCCACGCCCTCGCGGCGGCCGGCCTGGGCGCCGCCCTGGCAATCTCGGCCACTCATCTCCCGGCGATGGCAGCCACGAGCGCCCGCTCGCTTGCCCTGCTGGGAGCTCTGGCGGCGGGGGCTGCGGGCCTCTATCTCGGGCTGCTGCTGCTGCTGCGGGCGCCGGAATGGCAGGAGGCTCGGCAGCTCCTGCGGAGGAAGAGATGAGGATCGTCGCGCAGCGGGTCAGCCGCGCCGCGGTGCGGGCTGGCGGAGAGGTCGCCGGGGCCATCGAGCGCGGGCTGGTGCTGCTGGTG
>JAZDGE010000353.1:0-2017 GCA_043807175.1 Acidobacteriota bacterium | reverse complement strand
GCACCGGCATGGGGCTTGCGTCCGTGTACGGAATCATCAAGCAGCACCACGGGCTGATCCGGGTGGCCAGCGCGCCTGGCCAGGGCGCCACCTTTCGCGTGCTCCTGCCGATCTCACAACAGCCGGCGACCGCAACGCGAGTCAGGGTCGAGGCGCCTCTGCTCGGCGGCAAGGAGACGGTGCTGGTGGCGGAGGATGAGGCCGAGGTTCGCCACATCCTGGTCGAGGTACTTGGTGGGCTCGGCTACAAGGTGCTCGAGGCCGTCGATGGTCTCGCCGCGCTCGAGCTGCTGCGGCACGAGCGGGTGGATCTCGTGCTGACCGACGTGGTGATGCCAAGAATGGGCGGCTGGGAGCTGCGCGAGGCCGCCCTCAATGTCGCTCCGGACGCGCTCTAGCCCGGTCCATTTCTGCGACGAGTGCCGGACCTGGTCCCCATCTCATCTCAGAGCTCCAAGAGGATTCTCAGTCGGTCCTCGACGTCGGCCAGCGTGTCCGGACCGACGGCCCCGAGATGCGTTGTCAGGCGGTCCCTGGACACTGAGCGCAGGTCCTCGCACTTGACAAAGCTCCGCTCGCGCAACCCCGACCCAGCGGCCGAAACGGCGATGTGCAGCGGGATGCATTTGTCCTTCGTCGTGATCGGCAGCAGCAACACCAGTTCGGCAGGACCGTGGTTGAAGACATCGGTCGAAACGACGAGGGCCGGGCGCTTGCCGGCCTGCTCACGGCCGCGCACCGGATCGAGGTCGACCAGCCAGATCTCACCCCGCGACGGCAGCACCCCGCTCACGGCGTCTCCTGTCCGTCGGCGAGCGTGGCGGACCAGGCCTCACGCTCGACCTCCTCCTCGCGCCATGCCCGGGAATCCGCACGGAGCGCCGCGAAGGCGTGGTTCGTCTCGGTCAGGATGCGCCGTCGCCGGAGGGACTCGATGGCCTCGTCGAGAGTGGCCTGCAAGCTCCGGCCCTCTTTCTGGGCCAGTTCGGCGAGTGCTTTGTGGCTCTTCCCGCTGATCCGTACGGTTACTGCCATGTGTTCCTCCCTGCATGCGCAATTGTATACATCCTGCGGTAGCGAGACAACCGGGCAGCGGGTCGTAATGGATACCGTGGATCACTGTCCCACTATCGTACCGTCAAGGACTGCCCACCCTGCTGATTCCTGGTTCGAGCACCTCGCGGACCGGCGCGGACTCCCATGTCTCCTCTGGCGGCGCTGCGGCTCGCACATCACTGTCGGGGCAGGCACCACGAGAAGGAGACCGCCGAGAATGAGGTCAGGGCATGCATGTCGCCGCGATCGGCGCCCGACTCTGCTGGTCATCCTTCTCCCAACTTCCAGGATAGACCGGCGGTCCACAGGAATTCCTGTCGCGACGATCAACGCCGGACCATGAGGTACCCATCCGCGTGCGCTACGGGCCAAGTCCGGTGCCGACCTCCCCTGACCCCCAACCCCAAACGCCCAACCCCAAAGGCGAGCGAAGCGAGCTAGGTCCTCAGCTCGAGGGCCATGCAGATCGCGGTGCCGCAGCAGTCGGCGGTGAGCTCCCATGAGCGGCGAAGCGCCTCCGGCAGCGTCTCGCGCGCCACGGCGACGAAACCGAGGGCGGTGGCAGCCTGCTGGAGGTTGTGGGTAAGGATGACGGCCTGCCTGGCGCCCGCGCGGCGAGCTTCGTCGAGCATCGCCGCGCCGAGGCGGCGGCCGAGCCCCTGGGCGCGATACTCTGGACACACCGCCAGCGAGCGGAGTAGGGCGGTGTCGCCGTAGAGCTCGACGCCGCCGCAGCCGGCAAGGCGCGCCCCATCGCGGGCGGCGACGAACGACACGTTTGCGGCGTCGATGTTGCTCGCCGGCAGACCGGCCTCCTCGATCAGGCGAGCGATCGCCGGCGCATCCGCGGCGCCGGCTCGCTCGATGGCGAGCGGGCCGGCGGCTGCGGCGGCCGGCTTGCGCGCCAGCAGCCGCGCACTCCACACCTTGCCGTCGGCTTTCTCGGCGAGCTCGGCGAAGA
>JAZDGE010000352.1:0-7508 GCA_043807175.1 Acidobacteriota bacterium | reverse complement strand
CGGCTCGTGGGCGGCGGTCGGGCGGCGCTCGCCGCTGGCCTCGCGCACCAGGCTCGGGATCAGCTCGTCGAGATCGATCGTGGCCCAGTAGGCGCGCGCGAGCTCCTGGCCGGCGCCGCGCCAGGCGGCGTTGATCACCTTGACGCCACGACCCTGCAGCGCCACGACCGGGAAAACGAAGTCGGAGTCCGAGGACACCACCACCGCGATGTCCATCGCGTCCGCCCAGGAGAGCTCGAAGAGATCGGTGATGAGCGCCGACTCGACCCCCTTCTCGGCCGACCACACCAGCGCCTGGCCGCAGGACGGGCAGGTGTTGGTCTCGTAGCCGCAGGCGCGGCAGCGGATATGGTCGAAACGGCGCCGGCGCTCGAGCAGGACCACGCTGGTGCCGGGCTGCCGTTCGAGGAAGTTCTCCAGCCACCGGCGCAGGTTCTCATCGTCGGGATCGCAGGAGGCATAGACGCGCATTCCCTGGTAGTCGAGCTCGCCCGAGAGCCGCAGGAGCTTGAGGCGATCGAGCAGGACCGCGGGCAACTGCGCCCAGTTGCAGCGCCCCTCGCCGGCACGTTCATTCCACCGCAGTTGGAAGTTCCAATAGTCAACGAACATCTGCACCTTGCGCATCGCAGCCATCCTTTCCGCAACCATCGCCCGCCCAGCGGCGGGGGGCACTACTCGGTCCTGCGCTGCCAGCGCAGCACCGGCGAGCGGGCGGCGCGGACCTCGTCGAGCCGCCGCACCGGTGTGGTGGTGGGCGCGCCCTTGACGAGCTCCGGGTTTTCCCTGGCCTCGCGGGCAATCTCGATCATCGCGTCGATGAATCCATCCAGCTCCTCGATCCCGTCGCTTTCCGTGGGCTCGATCATGAGCGCGCCGTGAACGATCAATGGAAACGACATCGTCGGTGGGTGAAAACCGTAGTCCAGCAAACGCTTGGCAATGTCCACGTTTTTCACGCCAGCAGCCGCCTGAAGCGCGTCGTCGAACACCACCTCGTGCATCGACGGACCCGAGTACGGCAGGTGGTAGTACGGCTCCAGCCGGGCGCGCAGGTAGTTGGCGTTGAGCACCGCACCCTCGGCCATCCGGCGCAGGCCGTCGCCCCCGAGCGAGCGAATGTAGACAAGCGCCCGCACCAGCATGCTGAAGTTGCCATAGAAGCCGCGCACCTTGCCGATGGTCTTCGGCCGGTCGCTGGCGAGGGTGAAACGGTCTCCCCGCCTCTCCACCACCGGCACCGGCAGGTAGGGCTCGAGCGCCGCCGAGACCGCCACCGGGCCGGCCCCCGGGCCGCCGCCGCCATGGGGCGTCGCGAAGGTCTTGTGCAGGTTGATGTGGAGCGCGTCCGCGCCCATCTTACCGGGTGAGGCGATGCCGACGAAGGCGTTGAGATTGGCGCCATCCATGTAGAGAAACGCGCCACGCTCGTGGAGGAGGCGCGAAGCGCGGGCGATCTCCGGCTCGAACACGCCGAGGGTGTTTGGAACCGTGATCATGAGGGCGGCGATGCTGCCGCCCTCGAGGTGGCGCTGGAGCGCCGCGAGATCGAGCGTCCCCTGCGGCGTCGAGGCGATCTCCACCGTCTCGAAGCCGGCGAAGACCGCCGAGGCGGGATTGGTCCCGTGGGCCGAGTCGGGAATCAGGACGACTCGCCGGCCCTCGCCACGGTCCGCAAGCGCCTTGCGGATCATCAGCATGCCGGCAAGCTCGCCATGGGCGCCCGCGGCCGGCTGCAAGGTGACGCGCGGCATGCCGGTGATGACCGCCAGCGCCTGCTCGAGCTCCCACATGATGGCGAGGGCGCCCTGCACCTGCTCCTCAGGCTGCAGGGGGTGGAGCTGGGCGAGCCCGCCCAGGCGCGCAAGCTCCTCGTTGATGCGCGGGTTGTACTTCATGGTGCAGGAGCCGAGCGGATAGAGACCCTCGTCGAGGCTGTAGTTGAGCTTGGAAAGGCGGGTGAAGTGGCGCACCACGTCGACCTCGCTCACCTCCGGCAGGCCGTCGATCTCGCCTCGCACCAGCGCGGCCGGCAGCACGCTCGCCGGCTCGACCGCGGGCACCTCGAGCGGGGGCAGTTGGTAGCCCACCCGACCTTGAGACGACCTCTCAAAAATCAGCTTCTCCGCCGGCCGCAGGTTGCGCTGTCCGCTCATGCCAGCCTCCCGAGGGCGGCGAGCAGCCGGTCGCACTCGGCCCTGGTGTTGCGCTCGGTGGCCGCAACGAGAATGCCCTGCGGGTACTGCGGGCCGAAGCTGGCCGTCGCCACCCCGCCGAGGATCCCATCCTGCCGCAACTGGCGCAGCAGCCCGTCCGGATCATCGTGCAGCAGCAAGAACTCGTTGTAGGTCGGCGAGTCGGAAAAGGCCAGGCGAACCCCGCGCCCCAGACCCCGGACCCCGGCTTTCAGGTACTCCGAGGTGGCCAGCGAGGCTCGCGCCATTTCCGCCACCCCGCGCTTGCCGAGCAGCGAGAGCTGGATCGTCGCGGCAAGCGCCATCAGAGAGTGGTTGGTGCAGATGTTGGAGGTCGCCTTGGCGCGCCGGATGTGCTGCTCGCGCGTCGAAAGCGTGAGCACGTACCCGCGGGCGCCCGCGGTGTCCACCGTCTCTCCGACGAGGCGTCCCGGGAGCTGGCGCAGATGCGCCTCGCGGCTCGCGAAGAAGCCCAGGTGCGGGCCGCCAAAGGCGGTCGGGATGCCGAACGCCTGCAGCTCGCCGCACACCACGTCGTAGCCAAAGGCGCCGCCCGGCGCCAGCACTCCTAGCGAGGTCGCCTCGGCCACCACCTGCACTGCCATCGCGCCGGCCTGGCGGGCGATTGCGCCGAGCTGCGGCAGGTCCTCGACGATGCCAAAGAAGTTCGGCGACGCAACCACGACCGCGCACACGTCGGCGCCCAGCAGGGGGGCGAGCTCGGCGGGAGCCAGTTGGGCGGCCTGATCCCAGGGCGCGCGGGTAATGGTGATGCCCAGCGGCGCACAGTAGGTGGCCAGAACCGCGAGGTACTCCGGGTGCAGCGTGCCCGCCACCACCACCCGCGAGCGCGCCGGGGCGAGACGGTGGGCCATCAAGACCGCCTCGACCACCGCGGTCGCGCCGTCGTAGAGGGAGGCGTTGGCCACCTCCTGCCCGGTGAGCTGGCAGACGAAGGTCTGGAACTCGAAGATGGCCTGCAGCGTACCCTGGCTCACCTCGGGCTGGTAGGGCGTGTAGGCGGTGAAGAGCTCGCCGCGCTGGAGCAGCGCATCCCCTACCGCCGGCGTGACATGGCGGTAGACGCCGGCGCCGAGAAAGCTGACGAAGCAGTCAGGCGAGGCATTGGCGGTGGCGAAGGACCAGAACTCACGCCGCACCTCCTCCTCGCTCATGCCGGCGCCAAGGGCGAGCTCGGCGCAGCGTACCTCCGCCGGCACACTGGCAAAGAGCTCGTCGACCGATGCCCGGCCGAGGGCGGCGAGCATCCGCCGGCGATCTTCCTCGCCGGCCAGGTAGCGGTGCATCAGTGCGCTCCCTCCTCGGCGATGAAGCGGGCGTACGCCGCGGCGTCCATCAGCCCGGCGCCAGCGCCCGGCACCACCTCGACACGAACGAGCCAGCCACCGCCAAACGGGTCCTTGTTCACGAGCTCGGGGTGGGACTCCAGCTCGGCATTCATCTCGACGACCACGCCCTCCACCGGCGAGATCAGCTCGGAGACCGCCTTCACCGACTCGATGTTGCCGAGCTCGCCACCACTGGTGAGCCGCTTGCCGGCCGCCGGCAGCTCGACGAACACCACGTCGCCCAACTGCTCCTGGGCATAGTCGGTAATGCCGATGGTGGCCTGGTTGCCGGCGATCTGGACCCACTCGTGCGTCCGCGCGTACAGACGATCAGAAGGCTGTGCCATGGTTTGATCCTCCCCTTGCCTCAACGCTGGCGGCGGTAGAAGGGCGTCTCCACGACCTCTGCCGCCACCCGCTGCCCGCGAATGTCGATTTCAACCTGCGTCCCGACCTGCGCCAGCGCCACCGGCAGGTAGCCCATCGCGAGCGCCTTGCCGAGAGTCGGGGAATGCGTGCCCGAGGTCACCTCGCCCACCTGCTTGCCGCCCGCATGAATGGCATAGCCGTGGCGGGCGATGCCGCGGCCCTTGACTGCGAAACCCACCAGCTTGCGAGCGATCCCCTGGGCGGCCTGGCGCTGCAGCGCCTCACGGCCCAGAAAGGCGCCCTTCTCAAGCTTGACGATCCACTCGAGGCCCGCCTCGAAGGGCGTGGTCCTGTCGTCGATGTCGTTCCCGTACAACGGCATGCACGCCTCGAAGCGAAGCGTGTCGCGGGCCCCGAGCCCGCAGGGCGCGATCCCCTCGGCTTCGCCGGCGACAAGCAGTTGGCGCCACAGTGCCGGCGCCGCCTCCGGGGAAAGGTAGACCTCGAAGCCGTCCTCGCCGGTGTAGCCGGTGCGGGCGATGATCGCTGCGGCGCCATTGACCTCGCCTGCCACGAAGCGGTAGTACTTGATCTCGTCCAGGTTCACCGCGGTCAGCCGCTGCAGCACCGCGAGCGCCTGGGGGCCCTGGACCGCGATCTGCGCCCAGTCGGCCGACCGGTCCTCCACCTCCACGCCGTCGAAGCCCGGCGCCTGGGCGCAGAGGTAGGCATAGTCCTTGTCCTTGTTGGCCGCGTTGACGACGAACAGGTAGCGGTCGTCAGCCATCTTGTGAACCAGCAGGTCGTCGACGAAGGTGCCCCGCGGGGTCATCAGACCGGTGTACTGCGCGCGTCCGATCGCCAGCTTCGAGGCGTCGTTGCAGGTCACGAACTGGATCAGCTCGAGCGCGCGCCGCCCGAAGACCTCGATCTCGCCCATGTGCGAGACGTCGAACAGCCCCACCGCCGAGCGCACCGCGCGATGCTCCTCGATCACGCCACGGTACTGAACCGGCATCTCCCACCCGGCAAACGGCACCATCCGCCCACCAGCCTCGAGATGGCACTCGTAAAGGGGAGTGCGCTTCGGAGCTCCTCCTTGCATCCCACCCTCCCGGCGGCCCCGGCGCCGCCGGCGAAGGCTACCATTCCCCCCCGGCAGCATCAACTCGCGCCGCGCATACCTCCTGCCAGGCCGATCTACCGCCGGGAAGGCAGCAGATGCTCGAGCAGGGCGAAGTCGCCTGGGAGGTCGGCGCGGGGCTCGGCCAGGCGGGCGTCGAGGGTCTCGCTGGCGGCCGGGAGCGCCAGGCAGACGAGGGCGGGATCGATTGGCATGGTGCCACCCCGCAGGGGCCAGCGCACCTCGTAGTAAAGGCCAGGCGTCTTCGTCCAGCCGCTCTGGCCGACGGTCCCCAGGACCTGCCCGCGCCGGATCGTTTGGCCGCGGCGCACCACGATCTCGCGCAGGTGCCCGAGCACCGTGATCACTCCGCCGCCGTGATCCAGGACCACGAGGTTGCCCAGCCGGCTCCAGTCCGAGGCGGCCCGACCGCGTGGAACACCGGTGTACATCACGATCGCGGCGCCCGGCGCGAGCACGCTTTGCCCCGGCGGCGCGGCCAGGGTGACGCCCTGGTGCGCCTCCCGCTTGCCGGTAAAAGGCGAGGTCCGCCAGCCGAACTGCGCCACCGGGACGGCGCGCCGCATGTCCACCGGCGCCGCCGTCGGCAGCGATGCCAGCGTGCAGGGAGGGTTGCTCCGCTCGCCCTCGAGCTCCGCGGCGGCCTTGGCGAGCCGCGAGGAGCTCCTCTCCAGCCAGCCGATCACAAGCTCATCAGGCTCGCCCGCGGGAGGCGGCAGGGGCGTGCTTTCCTGCCAAAACGAGAGGGCCGCGGCGAGGGTCCAGGCCAGTCGCCGGGTGCGCTGGAGCTGGCCGTAGAGCCGCGCCGAGATCTCTCGGGCCTCCTCGCGCAGCTCCTCCTGCCGGTTGTGGAGCGACCGGTTCTCATGACGCACCGAGTCGGCCGCCAGCCCCGTGAGCACGCCGCGCAAGCCCAGCGGAATCAGCGCCACGATCGCCAGCACGAGCAGAATCGCAAGGCCGCCGAGCAGAATCGCGTTGCGCAGCCCGCGCCGGCCCAGTGAGGCGCGCCAGACCTTCCCGCCGCGGGCGGGGTGCCACTGCACCTCCCAGCGGGGCTCGCGCTCTACACCCACCGCAGCACCTCGACCGGCTCCCACTTGCCGACCCGGTGCGCCGGCAGCAGCGCGGCGATGACGACCTCGGCGATCCCGACCACCGCCACCACCGCCAGATCCCCGACCAGCAGGCGCAGCGGAATGCGCTCGACCATGTAGATCGCGGCGATCTCCGGCGGAAACCGGGGAATTCCGAGCGCCGCCAGCAGGCCCACCAGGCCGGCGCCGAGCGCGAGGCCGCCGGCCACTCCGGCGATCCCCAGCGAGCCGCCCGCCGCCAGCATGGTGCGGCGCAGCAGTGCCGGCTCGCCGCCGAGGGCGAGCAGGATCCCGAGCTGGCGGCGCTTCTCGGTCACCAGCACAACCAGCGCCGAGGCGACCTCGAAGGCGCCCACCCCCACGATCAGCGAGAGCAGGATGGCGAGCGAGGTTTTCTGCCAACGCAGCGCGGCGAACAGATTGCGGTTGGTCTCGGCCCAGGTGGTGACCAGCGCCCGCGGGCCACAGGCCTTCTCGACAATGGCGCGAGTGGCGTCCGCGGCATCCGGGTCGGCGAGGTAAAGCTCGATTCCATTGGCGGCGATGCCGCCAACATGGCGGCTCACCGCCGCGAGCGAGGCGAACACCCAGCGCTCATCGATCTCCGCCAGCTCGGTGTGAAAGACCCTCTCCACCCGGGCCGCGAGCGCCAGCGGACCCCTTCCCCCGGGAAACACCTGGAGCGAGATAGGCGACCCCTCGGTGACGCCAAGCCGCCGCGCGGCGCCCCGCCCGATGGCAATCGGCAGTCTGCCTCCTGCTGTATCCGCGCCTAACGCGGCGAAGGCCGGCGGCCGCGAGCTTGCCTTGACCGTCACCACGGCGCTCGCGTCGCCGCCAAAGAGCAGGCCGGGAAGATAGAGCACCTCACCTACCGCCGAAGCTCCTGACGCTCGCTGGACCTTGGGCAGGAGACGCGCCGCATCGCCGGCTGAGAGCCCGCCCGGAAACACGGCGACGACCTGGCCGCTGCTGGCCAGAATTCCGCTGCGCAGGGCCTCCTGATAGCCCGACATGAGCGCCAGCACCACCACCAGCGAGGCGATCCCCAGCGCCACCGCGGCGAATGCCGCCAGCCCCGAGGTCCGCAGCAACGGCGAAGTCCGCCGCCGCAGGAGTCTCACCGCCAGGGTCCAGGCCAGGCTCACCCGGGGATTCTACGCTCCCTGAGAAGCAGGGAGGAGAAAGAAGGCGACAGGCGAAAGGGGAAAGGCAAGAGGCAAAAGACAAGAGGCACGAGGCAGAAGGCGAGAAGGCAGGAAGAGCAAGTGGGACAGGCACTCTTGCCTGTCCCTCGACCTTGGCCATCCCGTGCTGGCTGTGGGGTGTGAGATATCAGGTGAAGCGCCGGGAC
>JAZDGE010000351.1:0-8933 GCA_043807175.1 Acidobacteriota bacterium | reverse complement strand
CACCAGCAGCGCGCCGGTGCCGGCGATCGCCGTGATCACGAAGTAGGGGTTGCCGGAGCGCACGAGCAGGATCGAGGTGTAGCCAGCATCCACGACGTAGTGCCAGACCAGGCAGGGCAGCAGGCCGAACCGGTAGAGGATGATGCCGACCACCAGGCCGGCGATCGACACCTCGACGCCCCGAATGTAGAACGGCTGCGCCGGGTAGTTGGCATGGCCAAAGCCCCAGATCAGCGCCGGAATCAGCACCGCCAGCACGCGCGAGCGGCTGAGCTTCTCCACCAGCGGAATCGAGAACACGCGCGACATGAACTCCTCGCTCACCGCCGGGTAGAAGCCCATGAACAGCACCGCCAGCCACGGAAATGAAGTGTTCAGCAGGTTGTCGAAGGGGATGTCAGCCGGGTTCCAGGCGCCAAAGCGGCTGCTGACAAGATAGAAGGCGACCTGGTAGGCGATGAAGATCGGCGCCAGGCAGTAGCCGAGGATGAGCCCGAAGGCGGTCCGCTTGTCGCGCCAGCCGACACGCTCAAAGATGGCGCTGATCCGCAGGTGGCCGGGGAAGCGCTCGCGGTACAGCGGCTCACCGGCCGCCACGATGATCAGGATAATGAGCGCCTGGGCGCCCGCCGCCCCCAGGCCGCCGAGCAGCTCACGGGTGAGGAAGCCGCCGAAGCTGTCGGTCGTGTCGAAGCCATGGAGCGCAACAGGAAAGTTGTTGAGCGTGAGCAAGAAAACCAGCACGAAGGCGATCGAGGCATAGAGCAGCACCACCCGCCAGCGCAGGTTGCCGCGCCGGCTCTGCCGCATCAGCACCACGATCGCCGCAAACAGCGTCAGCACCAGCCCGAGGACGGCGATCATGGAGGCGGTGCGGTTGGCCGAGCGCAGGCGCTGGTAGTCCTGCCTCCAGGCATCCGGAACCTTGAGAAACTCGCCATACGCCGCGGCCTCGTCGCCGTGCACCTCCACCTTCATCCGGTAGGTGGCCTCTGACGCCCGCCAGCCCGTGCGCTCGAAGGTGAAGGTCCAGTCGCGCCGCGCCGGGCGGTCCTCACGCTTGGACTCGATGAAGGTCAGGGCGCCGGGGGCAAGCCCGAAGCCGTCCGCCAGGAAGGCCTCGGCGATGGCCCGCGCCGCCGGCTCCTCGAGGGTGGCGCCCGGCGCCTCCTCGGGGTGAAGATGGGCATAGGCAATCACCTCCCCCTCGGGCGAGACCTCGACCTGCAGCTCCTCTTTCTGCAGCGGCCGGAAGTAGCGGTGCGACCAGGCCCAGAGCCTGACCTCGCGGGAACGGATGAGCTCGCCGAGCCGTTCGAGGCCGAGCTCGCGCTCGAGATAGACCTTGGCCTCGCCGTCGACGTCGAAGACCGCCGCGTGCCGGCTCACGGCCGGCAGGGCCGCAGCCTTGGGGGCGTGCTCCTTGACCCAGCGCTCCGCCACCGGGGTCGACGTTGACCGGTTGACGGTGAACTCCAGGTGCGCCTCCGGGAAAGCCCGGCTGAAGTTCGTCCAGGCAAAGACGCCGGCCGCCGCCGCCAGCACGACCGCCGCTGACAGGATGATTCGCTCGCCACGAGTGAAGTTGTCCATGATGGCCTCCGGGATGCAAAGAAGCTATCAGCTTTCAGCCATCAGCTTTCAGCTATCAGCTATCAGCTTTCAGCTATCAGCTTTCAGCTATCAGCTTTCAGCCATCAGCTTTCAGCTATCAGGTTTCGGGATACGGTTTTCATTTGAGGCTCTTTACCGACGCCCAGATCCTCCATCGCCCCCGCGCGGGCCGTACGGACATCACTGACAAATAATGACTTACGAACCACGTCGCCGGACACCCTCGCTTCTGAATCGGCTCCTGAACGGCGCAGACCTGACCGCTGATCGCCGATAGCTGACGGCTGATAGCTGAGTGCTGAGTGCTGATAACTGCGACATGATCTCATGTGGCCACGTTCCCGGCGACGCGCAGGGCGGCGGGGAGGAGGGTGAAGGTGGCGGGGCCGCTGGGATAGGTCTCGCCATCGACATCGAAGACCGGGAGCTCGGCGAGCGGCTCCAAATGCACCTGGCGAGCGCGGCAGGCATGCACCGGCTTCGCCCCCAGGTGGCGGCCGAGGTACACCTGCGGCAGGCGGCGGAGAAGCTCGAGGCCGGCGACCTCCCCGACCAGCACCAGGTCGAAGAGGCCATCGTCCACCTTGGCGTCGGGCGCAAACCTCATGCCCTTGCCGAAGGTCGTCCCGTTGGCGACGGCGAGCAGCAGGATAGGTCCTTCGTACCAGCCCTCACCATCGGCGAAAACACGCACTGGCACGCAACGGTACCTGCGCAGTGCCCGCAGCGTGCAAAGCAGGAAGGTGGTGGGGCCGCGCCTCGGGATCGCGTTGACGAGCTGATCGACCAGGCCGCCGACCCCGGCCGAGGCGATGTTGACGAAGAAGAAGCTGCCTCCCTCGCTGCTGCACGAGCCCGCATCGAAGGGCGCCGGCGGTCCCAGCAGCGCCCGGCGTAGCGCCTGCAGAGGGTGGCGCGGGATCGCCAGCGCCCGCGCCAGATCGGAGCCGGTGCCGGCGGGAACCACGCCCAGCGTGACCCGCTCCCCCACTCCGGCGTTCAGCAGCGCATTGGCGACGAGGTGCGCGGTGCCGTCGCCGCCGAACGCCACCACCCGCTCGCAACCCCGCGCCACCGCGTCCTGCACCGCGGCGCGAGCGGCGGCGGCGCCCTGCGGCTGGGCCACGCGGATCTCGGCCATGCGTGCCGCCTCCGCCGCCACCGCCGCCCAGGCGGCGCCGGCCCTGCCGCCACCGGCGGTGGGATTCACGACTACCAGCGTCTCGCTCATGGGGCCTTCCGCCTTCCCCGCCGCCGCGGCGCCTCAGCCTCGGCGAGCGCCGGCTCGGGCGGCATCCAGTTGCCAACCGCCGCCGCCAGCCGTTCGAGCTCGGCGTTCCAACGGGCGACGCTCCAGCCCGCGGCGCGGCGCAGTACCGCCCGCAAACCGGGGGCCAGCTCGAGCGTCAACTGGGGCTGCCACATTCCCATCCGAATGCGCCGCAGCAGCAGATCCTCGAGGTGGATGACGCCGCCCGCGCGCAGGTGCCAGACGAGCTCGGCCGGGCAGAGATCGAGGCCATCGGCCACCGGCGCCAGCTCCTTCGCGTCGCTGCTCGCCACCAGCGGCAGCGCCGCAGCGCCCAGGCGGCGCAGGAGTCCGTTGGCCACCTTCTCGTCAATCCCCGTCCGCACCAGCGAGTGCGCCGCCTCGCCCCGCTCGACCCGCCAGGGCAGCGCCACCGCCGCCGTGCTGGGCGCGATCGCCACCGCCCGCCGTGCCTCCGGCAGCAGCTTGAGCGCCTCGTCGACCACCTCCTCGGCGGTGGCGCGGAAGGTCGTCAGCTTCCCCCCGGCGGTCGAAAGCAGTCCCTGCTCCTCCCAGATCTCCTCCTCGCGCGAGGCCTCGGCCGGCGACTCGGCGCCGCTGTCGAGGATCGGCCGCACCCCGGCGAAGGCGCCCGAGATGTCGGCGCGCTTCAACCTCGCGCCGGGAAAAACCGTCTGCGAGAAGCGCAGCAGGTAGGAGATCTCATCCTCGCTCGGGCGCGGATCGGCGAGCGCCGCGGTGTGAAAGAGATCGGTCGTGCCGATCAGGGTGCCCTCGGGATGGGGCACGGCGAAGACCGGCCGCCCGTCCTCCGCCGACAGCGCCGTCACCGCCAGATCGAGGGGCAGGCGATGGCGGGGAAAGAGCAGGTGGGAGCCGCGCGAGGGGCGCAGCCGTGCCGGCGTGTTCCCGAGCATGGCCCGCACGCTGTCGCACCACGCACCGGTGGCGTTCACCGTCACCGCGGCGCGGATCTCGTGAGTGGCGCCGGACTCGAGGTCGCGCACGACGGCGCCTGCGACCTTTCCCTTGGCGTTGCGCAGCAGCTCTTCGACCCGCGCGTAGTTGAGCGCCACGCCGCCGGCGAGCAGGCCGGCCTCGACGACCGCCAGCACCAGCCGCGCGTCATCGGCCACCGCGTCGTCGTAGAGCAGGCCGAACTCGAGCCCGTCGCGAGCGACCTGGGGAACCGCCTTGCGTGCCGCCGCGGCAGTGATCCGCTCGTGGCGGTGGCGCACCGGGGTCAGGTGGTCGTACATCGTCAGCCCCAGGTCCACCTGCCAGCCCGGCGTCAAATCGTGCTTGTACGAGGGATAGAGAAAACGCGTCCCCCACACCAGGTGGGGATCGAGCAGCGAGAGCAGATCGCGCTCCCGGCAGGCGGTGCGGGTGATCCACAGTTGCATGCGCTTCAGGTAGCGCAGGCCGCCATGGATCAGCTTGGAGGAGCGTGACGACGTGCCGGAGGCAAAGTCGCCCTGCTCGACCAGAGCCACCCTGAGGCCACGCAGCGCCGCATCGTGAAGCACGCCGGCGCCGGTGATCCCGCCGCCGACCACCAGCAGGTCAACCGGCGCCGCAAGGCGCTCCCAGGCTCGTTCACGCCAGTAGGGAAGAAACATCAGGTCACCTCCTTACCCGCCCGCCCACCCAGGGGTCCGGGGTCCGGGGTCCGGGGTCCGGCCCCCACCCGCCCGGAGACAGGGGTCCGGGGTCCGGGGACCGGGGTCCGGCCCCCACCCGCCCGGGGAAGCAGGGGCCGGGAAGGGACAACCTGGACCTGGACCAGCCTCCTCCGCCGGCCCGCGAGCCAGCGGCCCAGCAAATGGACGCTGGACCGTCTTCTCCGAGCATTCTGATCGGGATTTTTGTTCGCCTGTCCCCCGGCAACACCCGCTGCCGCTTGTGGGGCACGCGCTCCGCGCGTGCGTTCGTGCGAGCGCTGCCGTAAAAGCACGCGCGGAGCGCGTGCCCCACGAATGCGCCAGTCACCGGCTCGCGATATGCCCGATTCCTGCTGGGGCCTGCGGACCGCCCACGGGGGACTCGGGCCATCCTCACGAGTCCTCTCCAGACGAGCCCGCAGCGGCCTGCAACAGGACCCCGGGATTGAGGATGCCCTGGGGATCGAGGGTGGCGGCAAGCCGGCGCAGCACCTCTACGCCGGTGGGGCCGACCTCCTGCTCCAGGTACGGCGCGTGCATCGTGCCGACGCCGTGATGGTGCGAGATGGTGCCGCCTGCCGCCAGCAGCGCCTCGGTGGCGGCGCTCTTGAAGCTCTCCCAAGCCACCAGCTCACGCCCCGCCTGCAGCGGCCAGAGGAAGGTGAAGTAGAGCGAGGCGCCGTCGCGGTAGGCGTGCGAGAGATGGCAGAGCACGGTCAGCCGCAGACCGCGCTCCTCGGCCGCCCTCAGCAGGGCGGTGCGAACGGCATCCCGCAGCGCGGGCAACTGCGCCCAAGTCGCCGCCGTCTCCAGCGTGTCGACGCCCCACCCGGCGTCGAGCAGCGCATCGCGCAGGTAGGGATGCCGAAAGCGATCCCGCCGCCAGCTCCGCCACCCCCGGGCGCCAAGCGACACGCCGCCGTAGGCCCGGAAGATCTCGCCCGCCTGCTCGCGTGCCTGTGCCACCTCGCCTCGCCCGCCCGCCCAGCCGAGCAGCAGAAGACATCCGTGGCGATGGCGGCTGCGCCGCAGCAGCGCCGCGCCGGCGCGGGTGAGCCAGGCCGGCAGGTGCAGGGTCGAGGCCGCGAACGAGGATTCGTCGGGATCGGAGAGCCGCAGCACCTCCACCGGCACGCCGCCCTGCATGATCGCGCGGCAGGCCGAGGCGCCCGCATCCCAGTCTGGCAACAGTACCACCAGGCCTCGCTCGTGCTCGGGGGCCAGGCGCACGCGCAGGGTCACCGCGGTGATCACGCCGAGCCGGCCCTCGCTGCCGATTAGCAGGCGGCGCAGCTCGGGTCCGGCCGCCGAGGCCGGCTGCGCCGCGAGCCGCCAGGCGCCGGCGGCGGTGGCAAGCTCGAGGCCGGCGACGAGGTCGTCGATCTTGCCGACGCCGGTGGAGCGCTGGCCCGCCGAGCGGGTCGCGGCCCAGCCGCCCACCGTCGAGAGCTCGAACGACTGCGGCTCGTGGCCGAGGCGCAGCCGGCGCGGTGCCAGCGCCGCCTCCACCTCCGGTCCTAGGGTCCCGGCCGCGAACGTCGCCAGCAGCGAGGTCTCATCCAGCGACAGCAGACCACTCAGCCGCTCCAGGGAGAGCACGACCACGGGCGCCTGCCCTGCCCTCACCGTGACACCGCCGACGACGCTGGTGCCGCCGCCGCGAATCACGACCGCCACGCCGGCGGCGGCGGCCCGGGACAGAACGCAGACCACCTCGTCGTGGCTGGCGGGAAACGCCACCGCGTCGGGCAGTGCTGCGATGGCGCCGGTGCGCAGCGTAATCAGGTCGGGAAACGACCCGCCACAGGCATGGCGCAGCCGGGTCGGCAGGTCGCTGGCGGTCGTGACGCCAAGGTCGGGCACCGGGCGTGGCGGCGCGGCGGCCACCGCCGACTCGGGGACGCTGGCAAGCGGGTCACCGCGGCCGATCCGCGCCTCGAGCCAGCGCTGGCTCGCCTCGGAGGCGGCCAGGCTCTCGCCCTCAAAACCCCAGCCGTTCCAGCGGCGAGTCGATTCAGGCATCGCAGCGCAAGTGTAGCCTGGATTCCTCACCACGGTCCGTCACACCGTTTTCACATCCGTCGGCGAGTAATCCTGTCATCCCAAGCGAGAGCGAGATGGGATGACAACTGGGCTCGATTGCGCGCTGGTCATTCAGAAATCACGGCAGCGGAGCGGCGTAGCAGTGCTCGGGATGACAAAGTAAACGATAAACGCGCCAGTCACGCCATTCCGCCATTGGTTGCCGAATAGGGTCCCGTTGCCGCAACCAGAGCCGCGTCCACTTCGTCCAGTTGCGTCCGATAGCCGCGATCCTCCGCTCGCGGCCGAACGCCACGCTCGATCGTGCGCGGTGCAACCCCAGCAGCCACCTGTGCGATCATAGCTGTCGATCCGCTCCGCTGCCCGAGTTTAGGGGGAAAGCGGTAGGAGGAGAGAGGATGCAAGCGCTGCTCATCTCCCCACGGATGCCACCCGGCTTCTGGTCGTTCGAAAAGCTGCTGCGACTGATCGACCGCAAGACCCTGTTCCCGCCGCTTGGGCTGGTGACAGCGGCGGGTCTCCTCCCCGCGAGCTGGGAGCTCAAGCTCGTCGACCGGAAGGTACGCTCGGTGGAGGAGGATGAGTGGGAATGGGCCGACATCGTGCTGCTCTCGGGAATGCTGGCGCAGAGCCCCGACCTGGATGAACAGATTCGGGAGGCCAAGGCGCGCGGCAAGCTGGTGGCGGTGGGTGGGCCGTATGCCACCGCCACCCCACAGGCACCTCGCGCTGCTGGCGCCGACTTCGTCGCCGTCGGCGAGGGCGAGCTGACGGTGCCGCTGCTGGTGGAGGCGCTGCGGCGGGGCGAGAGGAGCGGCATCCTGCTCGCCGAGGAACGCCCCGACCTCGCGAAGAGCCCTACGCCTCGCTATGACCTCCTCAAGCTCGGCGCCTACGACACCTGGACCGTGGAGTTCTCCCGAGGCTGTCCGTATCACTGCGACTTCTGCGACGTCGCCTTTCATAATGGCCGCAAGCTGCGCGCCAAGACGCCCGCGCAGTTTCTCGCAGAGCTTGATGTGCTCTACAACCTAGGATGGCGGCGGGCGATTGTCGTGGTGGACGACAACTTCGCGATCGACCGGCGCGCGGCCACCTCATTGCTCGTAGCGCTGCGCGAGTGGCAAACGGCCCACCGCTACCCGTTTCGCTTCAACGCCGCGGTGTCGGTGGAGCTCGTGGACCACCCCGAAATCCTCGAGCTCATGGCCGACTGCGGATTCGATGCCGCCTTCCTGGGCATCGAGACTCCGGATGTCGACAGCCTGCACCACAGCGGCAAGGTCCAAAACCTGCGCCACGCCGCAGAGGAGGTCGTGGACCGCGTGGTGCGGGCCGGGCTTCGCCCGATAGGAGGATTCATGATCGGCTTCGACGGCGAGCAACCTGGCGCGGGAAGCCGCATCACCGAGCTCGTCGAGCGGGCGGCGGTGCCAGAGGCCTACCTCAACATCGTGCAGGCGCTGCCGCACACACCGCTATGGAGCCGGCTGGAAGAGGAGGGTCGGCTGCGAGCCGAAAGCTCGAGCGCCTTGAGTCAGACGAGCCTGATGAACTTCGTCCCCACCCGTCCCGTCGAGGAGATCGCGGGCGAGTATGTCGACGCTTTCTGGGCGCTCTACGATCCCTGTGTCTACCTGGACCGCACCTACCGCTGCTTTTCTAAGCTACGCCCACCCCACTTTCGGCAGCCCTTTCAGCTCCCCGCATGGCCCGATCTGCGCGCGTTCCTGACCATGGTGTGGAGGCAGGGCGTCGCGCGGCGCAGCCGCTTTGCGTTCTGGCGCCACCTGGTGAGCATTATTTGGCGCAACCCGGGCGTCTGGCTGCACTACCTCGAGGTGTGCGGCCATAGCGAGCACTTTCTCGAGTACCGCTCCTACGTTCGCGACGAGGTCACCCGCAAAATGGCCGAGCTGCGGTCAGCCAACCGCTGTGCGGCCTAGGAGCCTGTCGGAGAAATGGCGCGGGCCGCGCGCAGGGGCCTTGCTGGAGCGCGCTGGCTGGCGGGGCGTCAGCCGCCACTCGGCTTTGGCGGAACAGGCGGGTGCGACGCAAGGGTCGCAAGTCCCCTGCGCCCTTCGGGTTGCGGCGGCGCGGGGCGATCTGCGGCGTTGCCGCGGCTCAGCCGTGCGGTCCACATCGCCTTCGCCGCGGCGCCTTGCATCTCGCCCCGCGGCGCTCGCAACGCGACCACACTCGATTTCTCCGACAGGCTCCTAGACCTCGGACAGTGGCAAGATGTGAACGAATGAGCCACGTTTTCGAATCGCACGTTAGGGCGGGGAAACAGCCGCCCACCCGCCCAGATCCCTCGCTCTCGCTCGGGATGACAACTGGGC
>JAZDGE010000350.1:0-2968 GCA_043807175.1 Acidobacteriota bacterium | reverse complement strand
GACGTGCTCGGCCTGCGCGAGGGGAAGGCGGTGGTGTTTGGCGAGGCCCGCTGGCAGCCACGCCCGCTCGGCAGCCGCGATCTGCGGCTGCTGATGGGCAAGACCAGCCGCTTCGAGAAGATCGCCGATGAACCGGTCTTCGCCCTGTGGGGGCGGGCCGGAGTCGATGCCGAGGTCCGCCACGCCGGCGCGCTCGGTTTTGCCGTCGAGGACGTGGTGGGGACCTGAGAAAGCCGTGGTTCGTGGTCCGCCTCGTCACTCGCCCAAACGCCCCGGGATCCATGGTTTTCATTTGCGGCTGGTCGCCAGTCGCGATGACGATGTGAGCCCTCGCCGGCGATACAATCCCCGCCATGCCGGAGCTGCCGGATGTGCAGGTCTACGTCGAGTGCCTCGCGGCGCGAGTCGTGGGGGCGCGGCTCGAGCGGGTGCGCCTGACGAGCCCGTTTCTGCTGCGCACGGTCGAGCCATCGCTGGCCGAGGTCGAGGGCAAGGGGGTTATCGCGGTGCGGCGCCTCGGCAAACGGATCGTGATCGCGCTCGATGGTGAGCTGTTTGTCGCCATCCACCTGATGATCGCCGGCCGCCTCCGCTGGCTCGCCGCCGGGGCGGCGGTGCCCAGGAAGCTCGGTCTGGCCGCCTTCGATTTCTCCACCGGCACGCTGCTGCTGACCGAGGCGGGGACGAAGCGGCGCGCCTCGCTGCACGTCGTTCGCGGGGAGGAAGCACTGCGCCAGCTCGATCGCGGCGGGCTCGAGGTGCTGGAGGCGGACCTCGAGCACTTCCGAGCCGCTTTGCGGCGGGAGAACCACACCGTCAAACGGGCGCTCACCGATCCGCGGCTCTTCTCCGGCATCGGCAACGCGTACTCCGACGAGATCCTCCACCGGGCCCGGCTGTCGCCGTACGCGCTCACGCGGAAGCTCGGCGAGGACGAGATTGTGCGCCTCTTCACAAGCTGCCGCAGCGTGCTCGGCGAGTGGACCAACCGGCTGCGGCAGGAGGTCGGGGACGGCTTCCCGGAAAAGGTGACCGCATTTCGCGAGCAGATGGCGGTACACGGACGGTATGGCCAGCCCTGCCCGGACTGCGCCGCGCCGGTGCAGCGCGTCGTCTATGCCGACAACGAGGCCAATTACTGCGCCAGTTGTCAGACCGGCGGCAAGCTGCTCGCCGACCGCACCCTCTCCCGCCTGCTGAGGTCGGACTGGCCGCGCACGCTGGAAGAGCTCGAGGAGCTGCGCCCGCGGGCGTCTACCGCGCCAACTTCCGCGGCGGCGCCAGCCGGCGCTCGAGGAAGCTCACCGCGAGAGCGGCGGCGCCGGCCAGGAGGAACGCCGGGGCCAGCTCGTAGATCACGCGGTCGGACAGGCCGGAGAGCTTCCAGAAGACGGTCACGCCGAAGCCGGTCAACATGCCGGCAATCGCGCCCTTGCGGGTGAGCCACTCGGTCCACAGGGCGAGCAGCAGCACCGGACCGAAGGCGGCGCCCAGCCCCGACCAGGCGAAGAGCACGAACCAGAAGACTACGCGGACGTCCTGCCAGGCGACGGCGAGGGCGGCGGCGCCAAGGACGAGCACCGCGATCCGCCCGGCGAGCAGCGAGGCGCGGCCGGAGCGGGCGGCGCCGAAAACCTGCTCGAAGAGGTCGCGGCTGACTGCCGAGGCCGCTACCAGCAGTTGCGAGGACACCGTCGACATGATCGCCGAGAGGATGGCGGCGAGCATCACACCGGCGATCAGGGGATGGAGCAGTTGGCGGGAGAGCAAGGGGAAGAGCTGCTCCGGGTCGCCGCCCGGCGTGCCGAGTGCGGGCATGAGGAGGCGGCCAGCGAGGCCGAGGAAGCCGGCGCCGTAGAACACCAGCACCCCCCCCACCCTGGCGATCACCTGGGTCTGGCGGATTTTCTCGTCGCCGGAGGCCGCCATGTAGCGGGTGAGGACATGCGGCTGGCCGGGGTAGCCGAGACCGATGCCGAGGAGGCCGGTGAGGAAGCCGAAGAGCGTAAAGCCGGTGCGATTGCCGCTCACACTGACGAGGCCGGGGTCGATGGCTGCCAGTTGCTGCAGCATGGCGCTGTAGCCGCCGACCTTGACGAGCACCAGCGCCGGCATGGCGACCAGCGCGCCCACCATGATCAGGCCCTGGAAGAAATCGGTCCAGGAGACCGCGCGAAAGCCGCCCATGAGCGTGTAGATGACGATGATGATGCCGCCGATCGCAATACCCTGCCCGTACGAAAAGCCAAAGATCGCCTGCATCGCCTTGCCGGTGGCGGTCATCTGCGCGGCGACATAGCCGCCGAGACAGAGAAAGATGATGGCGACGCCGACCAGGCGCACCACGTGCAGCGGGTCGCCAAAGCGGGCGGCGAGGAAGTCGGGCAGCGTCAGCGAGCCGCGCCTGGCCGCCTCGCGCCGCAGGCGTGGTGCGAGGAAGTAGAGGTTGACGATGTAGCCGAGCAGGCAGCCGGGAGCGTACCAGAGGGCGGTCACACCCTCCGTGTAGGCCATGCCGACGGTTCCGAGCACTACCCAGCCGCTCTCCGAGGATGCAGTCGACGAGATCGCCGTCACCCAGGCGCCGAGCGAGCGGTTGGCGAGAAAGAAGTCCTCCGGTGAGCGAGTGAGGCGGGAGGCGGCATAGCCGATGCCGAGCAGGATCGCCATGTAGAGGGCGACGATCGTGAGAATGACGGCGTCAGCGCTCACGGCGGCCTCGCCACAGGTAAGCGGCGATGGCGCCCGCGCCGACCAAAAGTGGCACCACCAGCAGGAAGATGTGGGTGGCAAGCGGGATCGGGATCACCATGGCAGGCCCCCTCGCGCGTCGGCGCACATGGTAACTCACGTCTCGGAACTCGCAGAACCAACTGAGAGGATGGGGGTTAGCCACTTACTCCTGAGAAACTTCGAAAATTCGAGGCAAAGCACCGACGCAATGCTGCAAAGCAACTGACGGGAATCG
>JAZDGE010000349.1:0-5032 GCA_043807175.1 Acidobacteriota bacterium | reverse complement strand
GAGATGGTTTCGGCCACCCTGGGGGCGGCCGTACGTGCTTGATTCTACTGGAGCCAACGCGCGGAATCGAACCGCGGACCTAGTGATTACGAATCACTTGCTCTACCGGCTGAGCTACGTTGGCTCGCCGAGAGGGGAACTTATCACAGGGCGAGGCCACTGCCAAGCGACGGCGAACCGTTTCCTCCAGTCCGCAGTCGGGCGAGGTGCCTGTCTGCACTGAGAACGACCGCGGGTGGCGCCCGGCGACGCTCACTTCGTCGGGTTGTAGACGTATGTGCCGGTCTTGTCGACATAGCCGTGGGCGCGCTCGAGCTTGACCCGGGCGAGGCCGCCGTGGAAGTCCCAGGCCTCGTCGAACTGCGGGTTGATGGCGAGCCTGCCGGACTCGTCGATGAAGCCGAAGCGATCCTTGATGGCGGCGAAGGCGAGGCCCTCATGGAAATCGCCAGCCTTGTCGAACTGGGGGTTGATCGCGAGGGTCCCCTTGCGGTCGATGTAGCCCCAGCGGTCGCCGATCCTGACCCGGGCGAGGCCGGCCAAGAAGCTCGCGGCCTCGTCGAATTGCAGGTTGATGGCGAGCGTCCCCTTGCGATCGACGAACCCCCAGCGGTCGCCGAGGCGAACCGGCGCGAGGCCGTCCTCGAACTCACCGGCACGCTCGAACTGGGGTGTGATCGCAAGCTTGCCATGCTCGTCCACCCAGCCCCAGCGATCGTCCAGCTCCACGCGAGCGAGGCCATCCGAGAACGGGCCCGCGTTGTCGAACTGGGGGTTGATCGCGAACTTCCCCTCGCGATCGACATAGCCCCAGCGGCCGCCGAGCTTGACCGCGGCCAGCCCCCCACTGTGCGCGCTGACCTTGTCGAACTGGGGGTTGATGGCGAATGTCCCGGTTTTGTCGACATAGCCGAAGCGGTCGTTGGCCTCCACCCAGGCAAGGCCCTCGGAGAAGTCCCCCGCGGACTCGAACTGGGGATTGATGGCGAGCTTGCCGGCGGCGTCGACGTACCCCCAGCGGCGCGCCAGCTTGACCGAGGCCATCCCCTCGAAGAACGCACCCGCCTCGTCGAACTGGGGGTTGGCGACCATCTTCCCTTCGCGATCGACGAACCCCCAGCGGTCCTCGACGACGATCGGAAAGAGCTGGGGTGCGGCGCGCCGCCCCGAACGACCCTGCGCCGCAGCGCCGCTCGCCTCGGCGGTGGCCTGGGGAGCGGCCATGGCGGCAAGGGCCAGGGCGCCGGCGGCCAGGGTGAGTGTTGAAAGCGGGTGCATGGTTCTCACGGGCTCCTCCTTCGCTCCTCCTTCGGCGGCGTCAAGGGCGACCAGCGCTTCCCTGCCTGCGTGGGCGCCTGGCGGCGCGCCGAGGGCGAGTGTCTGGCCTTGATTCTACTAGACATCTGATCGGGGCAAGATGTGAACAAATGAGCGAGGTTATCGCGTCGCGCTTGCGGGCAGGGGACGGGAGGACATAGGCGCTTGGGCAGTGTGTTGGACTTGGACCTAGACCTAGTCTTGAACCTCCCGCAGTTGGTAGTTCCTCACGAGCATCCCGGCGGTGAGGGATCGGAAGCCGATAACGTTCTCGACTCAAGGCGGTTGGACGAGCGCCAATGCCGAGCAGGTGCTGAGGTTCACATCGCGCAGGCTGGTCCAGGTCCAGGACCAAGTCCAAGCCAGGTCCAGGTCCAGGCAACGCAGCGAGCTTAAGCTTGCGCCTGTGGGACGGGTGGTCGGGTTTCCTGGGTGGGGGGTGGGGAGAACTGTCGACTGTCGACTGTGTCGGTCCAAGGCTTTGTCCCGTCGGTTTACGCCTGGCGCTTGCTAAAGTATCGCGGGAGGAATTCATGGGCCATTCTGGCAAGGGGCGCCACAGCAAGGCGATTCATGCGGGGTTCGATCCGGCGGCGCACCGCGGCGCGGTCTCAGTCCCGATCTATCAGACCTCAACCTTTGCCTTTCCCTCGGCGGAGGAGGGAGCGGCACGCTTCGAGGGGTCCTCGTCGGGTCCCATCTACACCCGGCTCGGAAACCCGACGATCGCGGCGCTGGAGAGCTGCGTGGCCGAGCTCGAGGGTGGGTGCGGCGCGGTCGGCATGGCCACCGGAATGGGCGCCATCAGCACGATGCTGCTTGCTCTGCTCAGCCAGGGCGACCATGTGGTTGGCACCCATCCGCTCTATGGCCCAACCCGAATCCTGGTGGAGCGGCACCTTGGGCGGTTTGGCGTGAGCTGTGACTTCGTGCCCTCTGCCGACGCGGCCGCGCTGGAGGCGGCGGTGCGGCCGGGCACTCGCCTGGTGCTGGTCGAGACGCCTGCCAATCCCACGCTGGAGCTCGTCGATCTCCAGGCGGCGGCGGCTTCGGCCCACCGGGTGGGCGCCCTGCTGGTGGTCGACAACACCTTTGCGAGCCCGCATCTCCAGCGCCCGTTCGAGCATGGGGCCGATATCTCCTTGCACTCGATGACGAAGTTCCTAAACGGCCACTCCGATGTGGTGGCGGGCGTTCTGGTGGCGCGGGCGCCCGAGGTCCTCGCCCAGCTCAAGGAGGCGGCCAAGAGCTTCGGCGCGACGATGGATCCCCACCAGGCGTGGCTGGTGCTGCGCGGCGTGCGCACGCTGGGCATGCGAGTGGAGCGCGCCCAGGAGAACGCCCGCGAGCTCGCGAGCTGGCTGGAGCAGCGCTCCGAGGTCGCGTGGGTGCGCTACCCGGGCCTTCCCTCGCATCCCCAGTACGAGCTGGCAGAGCGCCAGATGGACGGTCCCGGCTCGCTCATCGCTTTCGAGCTCGCGGGTGGGCTCGAGGCGGGCCGGCGGATGATGAATGCGGTGCGGCTGGTGACGCTTGCCGTCTCGCTTGGCGGCATCGAGTCGCTGATCGAGCACCCCGCCTCGATGACCCACCGCGGTGTTCCAGCCGAGGAGCAGCGCCGGCAGGGAATCACCGCCGGGCTGGTGCGGCTTTCGGTGGGCTGCGAGGATGTCGAGGACCTGCGCGCCGACCTCGAGCAGGCCCTGGCTGCCGCCGAGCGGCCTACGGCCGCCGCCGCAGTGGAATGACGCCGCCGAGCTTGAGGTCGTGGCTGGCCGGACCGGTGGGCGCCGCAGCGCTGCTGGCGGTGGCGCTGGTGGTGGTGGCGACGCTTGCGGCCCGCGCCCTGCGGGAACGAGACGATGCGGTGCGGCGCGGGGAGCTGGCCACCCTGACACACGAGCTCGAGCTGGACCTGCGCGAGGCCGGGCCGGCTCTGGCTGCGCAGGCAATGGCCGAGTTTTGTGCCCAGCGCCGCGGCGAGCTTGCGCGAGCCGAGCTGGTGGGACCCGCGGGCGTCCTCGCGTCATGTGGTGAAGCGAGCTCGAGCCCGGCCTTCGAGGCACCGATGGCGCTCGGGCGTGACTGGCGCGGCCTGGCGGGCGGGCCCGGATTCGGCCCCGGACGAGGCGCCGGTGGGCGAGTCCATCTCCGGCTCTACCCGACTGCGGAGCTTGGTCGCGCAAGCACCCTGGCGCGCACGGTGGTGCTCGGCTCGCTCCTCGGCGCGGTGGCGCTGGTCGCGCTGGCGGTGCTGGCGGAGCGCGGGCTGCACGAGCGCGAGCGCCGGGTCGTGGCGGAGGCCCAGCAGCGGCGTTTGGAGACGCTCGCGCTCGCCGGCGCCGGGTTGGCGCACCGGATTCGCAACCCGCTGGCGGCGATCAAGGGGACGGCCCAGCTCCTCACCGACCAGCTCAGCGGCGCTGCGCGCGAGCGCTCGGCGCGGGTGGTGGAGGCGAGCGAGCGCATCGAGACGATTCTGGCGCGCCTGCTGCAGTATGCCCGCCCGCCGGAAGCGCAACCTGCGGCACTCGACCTCACTGCGCTGGCGACCGCCCTTACCGAGCGCGAGGGTGGTGTCCTGCTTGAGAGCGCAGGCGCGGTCTTTACCTGGGCCGATCCCGAGCATGTGGAGAGCATCATTGAGGAGCTGCTGGCCAATGCGCGGGCTTTCGATCCGACGGGACCGATCGAGCTGGCGGTCGGCGTGGAGCGGGGCCTAGCGCTGGTCGAGGTGCGAGATCGCGGCCCCGGCCTCGGCATCGATTCACAGCGGGCGTTCGAGCCCTACGTGACCACCCGCGCCGACGGAACGGGACTGGGCCTGGCGATCGTGCGGTCCCTCGCCCAGGCCAACCGGGGCGAGGTGGAGCTGGCGCCCCGTGGCGGTGGCGGTTGTCTGGCCCGCCTTCGCCTGCCGCTGGGAGGAAATACGGGCTCCGGGCTCCGGGCTCCGGTTCCCCCACCCATCCAGAGCCTTCCAAAAGGGGAAGGAGGTTTCTCATTCGCAGTGGGTCGCGGGCAGCGGTGAGCCAAGTCAGCCGAGAAACCCCAGTCGGATTCTCCGGGAGAGGGCGCCGAGGCCGATGATGGCGCGCATTCTGGTGGTCGATGACGAGCCGACATTCCGCGCCCTGCTGGCTGACATTCTCGAGGACGCCGGCTTCGAGGTGCTGGAGGCGGCGGATGGCGAGGCCGCGCTGGCGGCCCTCGATCGGGGTGAGTTCCAGCTTGTGCTCAGCGATCAGCGAATGCCGCGCCTCGGCGGGATGGAGCTGCTGCGCCGCCTGCGCGAACGGGCCAGCCCGCCGCCGCTGGTGATGCTGACCGCGCACGGAACCATCCCCGAGGCGGTCGAGGCGGTGCGGCTCGGCGCCGCCGACTACCTCACCAAGCCCCTGCCTTCGCCGGCGGCATTGCTGGCGGTGGTGAGGCGGGTGCTCGCGCCGGAGGGCGTCGAGGAGAGCTTCGTCACTGGCAACCCGCGGGTCAAGGAGCTGCTGGAGCTGATCGATCGGGTGGCGCGGCGTGATGTGGTGGTGCTCATCACCGGCGAGTCGGGGACGGGGAAAGAGCTGGTGGCGCGCCGGCTGCACGCCCACTCGGCGCGCTCGGCTGGCGCCTTTGTCGCCTTGAACTGTGCATCCCTGCCGGAGACGCTTGCCGAGAGCGAGCTCTTTGGCCACGAGCGAGGCGCCTTCACGGGCGCCGAGCG
>JAZDGE010000348.1:0-5631 GCA_043807175.1 Acidobacteriota bacterium | reverse complement strand
CGGTCGTCATCGAGACCGAGCCGTCGTACGGCAACCTCTTCGGCACGGTCGAGGCGCGGGTCGGACAGAACTGGCAGTCGACCTCCGACCACACCCGCATCCGCGCCGGTTCACTGTTGCGCGCCAACGGCGGCTTCCTGGTCATCAACGCCTTCGACGCTGTGTCGGAGGCCGGCGTGTGGCCGGCGCTCAAGCGCGCGCTGCGCTACCGCCGAGTGCTGATTCACCCGCGGGAGGCGCTCTTCGCGCTGACTGGCCATGCGCTCAAGCCGGAGCCCGTCGAGCTTGACGTCAAGATCGTCATGGTCGGCGACCGCGCTCTTCACGACCTTCTCCACGAGCTCGACGAGGACTTTCGCAAGATCTTCAAGGTTCTGGCCGACTTCGACAGCGAGATGGTGAACGGCCGCGAGCAGGTGGGCGACTTCCTCTCGCTAATGGCACGGATCGTCGCCGATGAGGAGCTGCCGCACCTCGACCGGTCCGGGATGCAGGCGCTCGTAGAGGAAGGCGTGCGCCTCGCCCACAGTCGCCACCGGCTCACGGCGCGTTTTTCTGATGTCGCCGACATCCTCCGCGAAGCGGCGTTCCTGTGCCGCAAGGACAATCGAGACGTAATCTCAGGTATCGACATCGGCGCTGCCGTACAGGAGCGGCGCGACCGTCATTCGTTGCCAGAGGAAAAGCTCACCTCGTTCATGCTCGACGGAGTGCTGGTGGTGGTTACCGAGGGCGCCGTCGAGGGACAGGTCAACGGCTTGGCGGTCTACGATCTCGGGTACCACGCCTTTGGGCTGCCGGGGCGGGTCACCGCGCGGGTCGGTGTGGGCCGCGACGGAATCATCAACATCGAGCGGGAGGCGCGCCTCTCCGGCCGCACCCATGACAAGGGCATGCTGATTCTCTCGGGTTTTCTGCGTGGCGTCTTCGCCCGTGAGATGCCGCTCTCGATGAGCGCCTCGGTCGCCTTCGAGCAGTCCTACTCCGGCATCGATGGTGACAGCGCGTCGTCGACCGAGGTGTACGCCATCCTCTCCGCCCTCGCCGGGGCGCCGATCCGGCAAGAGGTAGCGGTCACCGGCTCGGTCGACCAGCAAGGCCGGATCCAGGCGATCGGCGGCGTCAACGAGAAGATCGAGGGTTTCTTCGAGCTCTGCCGCCAGCGCGGCCTGACCGGCACCCAGGGCGTCCTGATCCCGGCTGCCAATACCCGCGACCTGCAGCTCGACCACACGGTGGCCGCCGCGGTGGGCGAGGGGCGATTTCACATCTGGGCCGCCTCCCACATCGAGGAGGGGATCGAGCTGCTCACCGGCCTGCCGGCAGGGCAGCGCAGCGAGGGCGGCGCCTACCCGCCGGAGAGCATTCTCGGCCGCTGCGCCACCCGGCTCAAGGAAATGGCCGAGCAGTTGCGGGCCTACCGCCGATCTTAGAAGCAGGGGACCGGGGACAGGGGACCGGGCCCCGGGAACCGCCCGCCCGGAATGGCAGGAATTCGGGGCTTGCCAGAGACTAGCCCGCATTTCTCACCGCGGTCCGTAGCGAGAGCGCCGAGAGTGCGTCTCGGTGCCAGGTATGACACTTTGGTGCAGCGGCCACACCGCCGAGCCACGGCTTGTTCTTCCGGTCGCTACAGCCCGCCACGCAAGCGAGTCCAAAGTGTCATACCTGGCACCGGGCACGTAGCCTGGAGCGACGCAGGCGTACTTGAACAGTACGTCGAGGAGCGACGAGCGAGTACGGCCCGAGATGGCGTGCTATCGGCGCTCGCAGTAGGACAAGCGGTGAGAAATTCGGGCTAGGACACCGGGGCATTGGCGCCAGCCCAGTGTCGCTTTTCGACTTGGACGTGGACTTGGACCTGGACGTAGACCTGGAGTTGGACCTCGTGCACACTGCACATCTTCACGCAGGGTTGTCTACGTCCACGTCCAGGTCCAAGTTCAGGTCCACGCTGGCATGATGGAATGGGTCCGCGCGGGCGGGCACTTGAGGGGGTGGGCGGCGGGGGCTACACTGCGCGGCTGCAGGGAGGACCATGCTCGAGACGATTTCGGAACGGTTGCAGAAGGTCTTCAAGCAGCTCAAAGGGGAGGGACACCTCACCGAGCGCCATGTCGATGAGGCCATGACGGAGATCAGGCGAGCGCTCCTGGGCGCCGACGTCGCGCTCCCGGTGGTCAAGGAGTTCGCCGCCCGGGTGCGCGAGCGGGCGGTCGGGAAGGACGTTCTCGGCTCACTCACTCCCGCCCAGCAGGTGATCAAGATCGTTCACGACGAGATGACCCGGCTGCTTGGCGGCGAGCACCGGCCGCTCAAGATCAAGGGCTTTCCCTCGCCGATTCTGCTCGCCGGACTGCAGGGGACAGGCAAGACCACGACCTGTGCCAAGCTCGGCGTGTTCGTGCGGCAGAAGCTCGGCAAGCACGTGCTGCTGGTGCCTGCCGACACCGCCCGCCCGGCGGCTCGCGAGCAGCTCGAGCAGCTCGGCGCCCAGGCCAAGCTCCCGGTGCTCAACACCAGGGCCTGGGCGACGCCGCCCGAGATCGCCCGCGCAGGGCTTCTCGAGGCGCGCCGCAAGGGTTTTGAGGTGATTATCTTTGACACCGCCGGCCGGCTTCACGTGGACGAGGCGCTGATGGACGAGCTGGTGAAGCTCCACGAGCTGCTGGCGCCGAGCGAGGTGCTGCTGGTGGCCGACGCAATGACTGGCCAGGACGCGGTCCGACAGGCGCAGGCCTTCTCCGCGCGCCTTCCCCTGACCGGCGTGATCCTCACCAAGCTCGACGGCGACGCGCGCGGCGGCGCCGCGCTCTCCCTCGCCACCGTTACGGGCAAGCCGGTGCGCCTGGTCGGGGTGGGCGAGCGCCTCGAGGACCTGGAGCTGTTCCACCCTGACCGGATGGCGGCGCGGATTCTCGGCATGGGAGATGTGCTCACCCTGGTCGAGAAGGCGCAGGAGACCTTTGACGTCAAGCGCGCAGCCGAGCTCGAGCGCAAGCTCAAGAAGGAGGGCTTCGACCTCGAGGACCTGCGCGAGCAGCTCAAGCAGATGCGCGGCGGCGGGCTGATGCAGCACCTAATCGAGCTGCTGCCGGGCGCCAAGGCCTTGAAGGGGACGGAGGTGGACGACCGGCAACTGCGCCGCTTCGAGGGGCTCATCTGCTCAATGACACCGAAGGAGCGCCGCCATCCCGAGATCATCAACGGCTCGCGCCGGAAGCGTATCGCGCGCGGCGCCGGCTCCTCGGTGGAGGAGGTCAACCGGCTGCTCCGGCAGTGGGCCGAGATGCGCCGGATGATGAAGCGCGCCTCCGCCGGCGGCGACCCCCGCCGCATGCTCCGCTCGCTCGGTTTCTAGCTGTGTAGCGGATGCCAGTCTTCACGCGCCGAGCTTTGCTGGATGAGCGGTGGGGCATCGGCGCTGGGCCAGGTTCGCGCGTCCAAGCTCGTGCTGGGCGGGCAGACCAGGTCGGTGCGAAGAGGAGCCAGGGAAAGCTCTCAATTCTCGACTTCCCCCCAGGGCCTGCCACCCGACTCTGCTACAATCACGTACCCGCGCGTAGCCGCGCGAGCCAACAAGGGCTCTCGTCCCTCGAGGTGAATGACGGAATCGGGAGCTGCGGTGGTGAGAAACGGTGAAGGAGAGAGCTGGATGCTGAAGATTCGACTGCGAAGGATGGGCTCGAACAGGCGCCCCGTGTACCGCGTCGTGGTCTCTGACGCGCGCCGCCCCCCGACCTCGACGGTGCTCGAAGAGGTCGGCTTCTACAACCCGCGCACGCAGCCTGCCGAGGTTCGGATCGACCGCGCGCGGGTTGCGCACTGGGTTGCCAGCGGCGCGCAACTCTCGGAGACAGTTCGAAGCCTGCTCGCAAAGCACAAGGACTGACACGCCCGAACCCTCAACAGCCGGGGAGGCTCACATGAAGCAGCTCGTTGAACAGATCGCGAAGGCGCTGGTAGATCAGCCGGACCGGGTGCAGGTGAACGAAGTCGAAGGGGAGCAGACCACGGTACTGGAGCTGCGCGTCGCCACCGAGGACCTGGGCAAGGTGATCGGCAAGCAGGGCAAGACCGCGCGCGCCATGCGCACGCTGCTGGCGGCCGCCGGCATGAAGATCCGGAAGCGTTTCGTGCTCGAGATCCTGGAATAGCCGGTGGCGGGCCCCACAGCCGAGCTCATGGCGGTGGGGCGGGTTCGCCGGCCCCATGGTCTTCACGGCGAGGTCCGTGTCGAGGTTGAGACGGACTTCCCCGAGCGCGTCACCGCCGGCATCGAAGTCGGCCTGGGGGCCGCTGTCGTGGAGCGATCTCTTGTCATCGAGGCCGTTCGCACCCACAAGGGGGCATGGCTGCTTTCTTTCGCTGGCGTGGCGAGCCGCAATGAGGTGGAGGCCTGGCGCGGGTGGTGGCTCTTTCTGCCTGCGCAGGAGCGCTCGCAGCTTCCGGCGAACTACTACTACGAGCATGAGCTGGCCGGGCTGCGCTGCATTTCGATCGCCGGCGCCGAGCTCGGCGAGGTCAAGGAACTGGCGCTCGGGGGCGCAGCGCCCCTGCTCGTCGTGCAGTGCGGCGGCCGCGAGGTGCTGGTCCCGTTCATCTCTCCCCTGGTGGTGCGCGTCGATCTCGCCGCGCGCACAGTCGTCGTCGATCCGCCTGCCGGCCTGTTCGACGGTGATGCGCTGTGACGTCCTGACCCTCTTCCCGGCCGCGGTGGAGGCCTATACCGCAGCCGGCGTGGTGGGCAGGGCGGCGACCTCGGGACTGCTCGACACTCGCGTCCACGATCTTCGCAGGTGGGCGATCAACCGCTACGGGCAGGTGGATGACGATCCCTTTGGCGGGGGGCCGGGGATGGTCCTGCTTGCGCCGGTGGTCCTGCGCGCGGTGCGCGAGCTGGCCGCGGCGATGGGTGGCGGTGTGCATGTGGTGCTCCCGGACGCCCGTGGCCGCCGGTTCACGGATGCCGTTGCCCAGGAGCTGGCGGGCTGCCAGCGGCTGCTCTTTGTGTGTGGCCGCTACGCGGGCTTCGACGAGCGTGTCCACGCGCTGCTGGCGGCCGATGAGATCTCACTCGGCGATTTCGTGCTCTCCGGCGGCGAGCTGCCAGCGCTGGCGATCCTCGATGCCACGCTGCGCCATCTGCCGGGGGTAGTCGGAGACCCGGCATCGGTGGCCGAGGACTCCTTTACTTCGGGCCTTCTCGATTACCCCGTCTACACCCGGCCGCGCGAGGTCGAAGGCCTTGGCGTCCCAGAGGTTCTCACCTCGGGCGATCACGAGGCGGTGCGGCAATGGCGGCGGCGCGAGGCGTTCCGACTGACGCTTCGCCGCCGCCCGGACCTGCTGCACGCCCGCTGGGCCTCGATGTCGGAGCGGGAGCGGAGGCTCGTGATCGCGATCGCCAGCGAAGAGGGGATTGAATGGCCGGCTTGGAAGGAATAGCGTGGTTCGTGGTTCGGGCCTGGAATGCGGCGATTTGCGGAGCCAGGTAAGACACTCTTGGGCTGCTGGGAGTGGCTCACCGCGGTGCAACCGTCGGCCCGGCCTGCAGGGTGTGGGCCGGTCGCTCAAGAGTGTCATACCTGGCACCGAGCTATTCTGGCATCAGCTTGCGGCGCGCAAGCC
>JAZDGE010000347.1:0-9482 GCA_043807175.1 Acidobacteriota bacterium | reverse complement strand
GTCGAGGTTGCGCAGCAGCGAGCCGCCGCCGGCAAGCAGGATGCCCTTGTCGATGATGTCGGCGGACAGCTCGGGGGGCGTGCGCTCGAGCGCGGTGCGCACCGCGTCGACGATGGTGTTGACCGTCTCCGCGAGCGCCTCGCGGATCTCCTCGTCGTTGATCGTGAGCGTCTTGGGGATCCCTTCGACGAGATCGCGTCCCGTGACCTCCATCGTGCGGGTGTGCTCCCCCGGCCAGGCGTTGCCGAGCTCGATCTTGACCAGCTCCGCGGTGCGCTCGCCGATGAGCAAGTTGTACTTGCGCTTGATGTAGGAAATGATCGCCTCGTCCATCTCGTTGCCGGCGACCCTCACCGAGCGGGCGTAGACGATGCCCGCGAGCGAGATCACGGCGACGTCGGTGGTGCCGCCCCCGATGTCGACGATCATGTTGCCGGCCGGCTCGGTGATCGGCAGGCCGGCCCCGATCGCGGCCGCCATCGCCTGCTCGATCAGGTACACCTCGCTGGCGCCTGCGCGAAGAGCGGAGTCCTTAACGGCCCGCTTCTCCACCGGGGTGATTTCGGATGGCACCGAGATGACGATCCGCGGGCGGACGAAAAAGTTGCGTCCATGGGCCTTGCGGATGAAAAACTCGAGCATCTTCTCGGTGACCTCGAAGTCGGCGATCACGCCGTCCTTCATCGGACGGATCGCGAGGATATTGGCCGGGGTCTTGCCAAGCATGTTCTTGGCCGCCTGCCCGACCGCCTCGACGCGATTGGTGATGCGGTTGATCGCGACGATCGAGGGCTCGAAGACGACGATGCCGCGGCTCCTGGTATAGACGAGGGTGGTCGCGGTTCCCAGGTCGATGGCGAGATCAGATGAAAACAGTGAGAGAATGCTCGAGAGTCCCATACCTTGTCAGTCGACCTCCACAAGAACCGATTCGCGATGCTCGCTGGTATTGCCGGCCGGATCTATGGCGCGGACGAGGATGGTGTTCCACCCCGCCCGGCCGAAGACCACTGCCTTCTTGAAAGTACCATCTCCGCCGACCTCAACCGCCTCACCGTTGATGGTCACAATCGCGCCAGACTCAGTAACTCCTTGAACCAGGAAGAAATGTCCGATCTGCTGCGCGGGCTGGACCTCGAGTTTGGCGGGAGTGGTGTCGGCCAACTCCTTGACCCGCGGCCCGGAGTACGCCTTGAAGGCTCGCGGCGAGGACCACTCGGAGCGCACGCTTTCGGTGCCCAGCGCGGCCACTCGCCAGTGGTAAGTCCCTGGCCGCAGGACCTGGAGTGCGGCGGCGCTTTGCGGCCGCCGGTCGGACTCCACCTCGATGTTGAAGGGGGCAAAGAGCCGAGAGCGGCTGACCTGCAGGTGGTAGCCGGTGCTTCCCGGCACCGGCCGCCAGCGAAGCTCGACCCGGGTGCCCGTATCAAGGTTGACGATCGCGTTGGCTCGCGGCTCCTCGAGCGCGGGGACGTCGGGCACCGCCTGCCGCTTGCCGAGCTTGCCCTGCGCGTTGGCGGTCACGGCCTGCTGGGCGCCGAGATCGATCCGCTCGCCCGATGCGCCCGTAACCCGCGCCTTGCCGGAGTAGGAGGAGACATGCGTCGTGGTGTCCGGGCCGACCTCCACGCCCATCCGGCTGTCCCGGTCCACCTCGGCGCGGGCGGCGTCGGTGAGCACCAGCGAGGGGCTCGTGGTGGTGTAAACATTGACCTGCCCAACCTTGACCTTGACCTCGCCGCCGGACGACTCGCGCTCGCTGCGCCCGGTGCGGTGGACCTCGAGCAGCGAGTTCGGGCCGACCCGGCACACCGTCCCATCCGAGAACAGAATGTCCGCCGCTCCCTCGCGCGAGGTCTTGATGAAATCACCGTTGTAGAGCCGCTGCTTTTCGTGCGCCGTTTCCCAGCGCGTCTGGTTGGCGCGCTGGACCTCGACCTTGCCTTGCAGGGCGACGATCTGACCGCTGCCCACGAGCTCACGATTGACGAGGCCGGCGAGCAGCTCGAAGCGCCGGAGCGCCTCTTCGGCGCGCGCGGCGCAGGCGCTGTAGTCGTTGCGGGCGAGGTCGTGGCGCGCGGTCTCGAGCAGCGACGAGGCCTGGTCGAACTCCGACGAGAGGCCCTCGGAAACGCCCGAGCGCCGGACCTCCTCCTGCGCCACCGAGGCCCGCTGGAGCAGGCGCTGAGCGCGCCGCTGGGGCGGCTCGTGAAGGACGAAAAACCCACCCGCTACCAGGGCGCCCGCGAGCACGATGAAAAGCGCGAGCAGCCCCCAGCGGCGGATGCCTTCGATCGACACCACCACCCAGTCCAGTTCCAGGGGGCGAAGAGAACGCGGGGGTTTCGCAGGGCACATGGCCAGACCGACGCTGGCACCTTAACACCGCCGCGCCAGACGTGCAACACATGGTTGTCTCGCAACTTGCCGTGCGGGGCCAGGTGGGATAGAATCCCCTGCCTTGTTGCGGCGCCCGGAGGCCTCCTGATGCTGAAGTTGATGCGCGAAAACCTGAAGAACCTGAAATGGATCCTGTGGTTCGTGGTGCTCATCTTCGTGCTCCTCATTTTTGTCGACTGGGGCGCCGGACGGGGCCGGAGCCGTGGCATGGAAGGCGTGGCCGCCAGGGTCGGGAAGACGGCCATCAGCGAGGCACAATTCCTCAAAGAGCTGCGAGCCACCGAGGAGCGCTATCGCAACCTCTACGGCCAGCAGTACGAGCAACTGCGCAACCAGCTCGACATCGCCTCGATCACGGTTCAGAACCTCATCGACCGCGAGCTGCTCATCCGTGAAGCGGGCAAGCTTGGGCTCGGGGTGTCGGATCGAGAGCTACTCGACAAGATCATTTCGTACCCGGCATTTCGCCGCGAGGACGGGAGCTTCGTCGGGGAGCAACTGTATGCCCGGATCCTACGTTCCAACCAGATGTCGCCCGAGGAGTTTGAGGCGGGGCTGCGGCGCGATCTCCTGATCGAGAAGCTGCAACAGGCGCTGCAGGCCGGCATCCTGATTCCGGACGCCGGGGTCGAGCGCGAGTATCGCCGGCGCAACGAGGCGGTCTCAGGCGAGGTGATCTTCATCGGCATGGACAAGGCGCTCGAGCGCGCCAGCGCCAGCGACGCCGACGTGCGCGTCTACTACGACGCACATCAGGATCGCTTCAGCCACTCTGACCAGCGCAAGCTCCACTACCTGCTCGTCGACTCCTCCCGACTGCGGCGCACCCTGGCGGTCTCGGACGCGCAGATCGCCGAGTACTACCGCTCGCACACGAGCGAGTTCTCCCGTGGCGAGGAGGTTCGCGCTCGCCACATCCTGGTTCGTCCCAAGACTCAGGATGACGGCGGCTGGCGCGAGGCCCAGACCCAGGCCCGCGAGGCCTGGGTCAAGGCGATGGCCCAGCCAGCGGAGTTCGCCGCCCTCGCGCGTGGGCTTTCCGAGGATACCGGGAGCAAGAGTGGCGGCGGTGACCTCGGCTGGTTTGGCCGCGGCCGCATGACGAAGGAGTTCGAGGACGCGGTCTTCGCCCTCAAGGATGGCGAGGTCTCGGGACCGGTCAAGAGCGAGTACGGCTTTCACATCATCAAGCTGGAGGGGCGGCAGACGGCGGGCGCCCGGCCACTTGACGAGGTTCGCACCCAGGTGCGCGAGAAGCTGGCCGAGTCGCTTGCCGACGCCGAGGGGAGCCGGCGCGCCAGCGCTCTCAAGGAGAAGATCGACGCCGCCAAGCTTGCGACCGAGGAGCAGTGGCGCGCGCTGGCGGACGATGTGGTGACCTCCAACGTAACACCCTTCTTTGCCAAGTCAGAGCTGATTCCCGGGCTCGGGCGCGACCCCGAGCTGGTCGGCGAGGTGGCCGAGGCCAAGGAGGGCTTTGTCGGCGGACCTCGGCGCAGCGCTCGTGGCTGGGTAATCTACCGGGTCGCCCAGGTTCGCAAGGCCGGCACGACGCCTTTTGATGAGGCCAAGGATGATGCCAGGGAGACCGTGAAGCGGGGCAAGGCGGTGGAGCTTCTCCGCGCCGAGCTCGAAGCCAGGCGGGGCAGTCTGCTGGGCGGCTCGCTGGAGAGCCAGGCGGCCACTCTGGGGGGAACCTTTCAAGCGCTCAACGAGCATCGGCGGGGCAATGCGGTGCCTGGTGTCGGCGCCTCGCAGCCTTTCGAGGACGCTCTTTTTGCCACCGCGGCGGGCGCCCTCACGCCAGTGATCGCCGTCGGTGAGCGCGGGGTGGCGATCGGAAGGGTAACCAGCAAGAAGACGATCGATGCCGCCACATTCGCCAAGGAGAAGGGCGAGCTCAAGGTGAGCATGGCGCAGGACGAGCTCCAACAGCTCCTCGGCGCGATGCTCGCCGAGGCCAAGCGGGAAAGCGCGGTGAGCGTCAACAACGACGTCGTGGGCCGCTTCAAGCGCCAGTCATGATCGGCCACCTCGAGGGGCGGATCGCCGAGCTTGCGCCCGGCAAGGCGCTCCTGGAGGTGGGCGGGGTGGGCTACGAGGTCGGGCTGCCGCTTTCCGCCCATCCCGTGCTGGCGGGTCGGGAGCGCGCCGCGCTCTTCATTCACACGCATGTTCGCGAGGACCAGCTTACCCTCTTCGGCTTTCCTACCCGGGCCGAGCGCGACACCTTTCGCATCCTGATCTCGGTCAGCGGGGTCGGCCCGCGAACGGCGCTGGCCCTGCTCTCTGGCCTCGCGCCGGAAGAGCTGGCGGCGGCGGTGGAAGGGGAGCAGTGGCGGCAACTGGCGGCGGCGCCGGGAATCGGCCGGCGCACTGCCGAGCGCCTCATCGTCGATCTCAAGGGCAAGCTCGGATTCATCACGCCTCGCGCGGCCCCCGACCTGCGCCAGGATGCGATCTCGGCGCTGGTCAATCTCGGCTACCCCGCGCGCGCCGCCGAGGAGGCGGTCGGGGAGCTGCTGCGCACCTCTCCCGACCTCGATCTTGGCCAGTTGTTGAGACAGACTCTCAAGAGATTGGGACGATAAGAGAGCCTCGTACGCGACGGCTTTCGGAGCCAGGTAAGACACTCTTGGGCTTGCCGGAGTGGTTCACCGCGGGACCAAGTTTGTTCGGGCCTGCAGGGCGTGGGGCGGTCGCTCCAAGAGTGTCATACCTGGCACCGAGCTCTTCTGTCATCAGCCTGCGGCGCCACGGGTGTCTGATGCGGAGGTCTGCGAACCACGAGCCACGAACCACGAACCACGGACGGGCGGGCGGGTTGCGGTTTGCGAATCACGAACCACGAACCACGAACCTCGAACCACGGGTGGGCGGGCGGCTTGCGGTTTGCGAACCACGAGCCACGAACCACGAACCACGGGCGGGCGGGCAAGCGGGTGGGCTAAGATAGCGCCGTGCTGGAGCCCATCCTCACTCCTATCCGCGACCCGGCGGAGGCGCGTTTCGAGGATAGCCTGCGCCCGCGGCGCCTGGCCGAGTACATCGATCAGGAAAAGGTGACGGCCAACCTCGCGGTGTTCATCGCGGCCGCCCGCTCGCGCGCCGAGCCGCTTGACCATGTCCTGCTCTTCGGCCCGCCCGGCCTGGGCAAGACCACGCTGGCCCACATCATCGCCTACGAGATGGAGGCGCCGATCCAGGTGACCTCGGGACCGGTGCTGGAGCGCGCGGGGGACCTGGCCGCGATCCTCACCAACATCGAGCCCGGCGGGGTGCTGTTCATCGACGAGATCCACCGGGTGGCCCCGGCGGTGGCGGAGATCCTCTACCCGGCGCTCGAGGACTTCTCGCTCGACCTCGTCGTCGGCCAGGGCCCGGCGGCGCGCACCATGCGGCTGTCGCTGCCACCCTTCACGCTGGTCGGGGCGACCACCCGGGCGGGGCTGCTCCCACCGCCGCTGCGCGATCGCTTCGGCATCGTCCATCGCCTCGACTTCTACCCCAGCGAGGCGCTGACCCAGATCGTGATGCGCTCGGCCGGTCTGCTGGTGGCGGCGATTGATGCCGACGCGGCCGAGGAGATCTCCCGCCGCTCGCGAGGCACGCCGCGGGTCGCCAACCGGCTCTTGCGGCGAGTACGCGATTTTGCCCATGCCGCCGGCGAGGAGCGGCTCAGCCGGGCGACCGCGCGCTTTGGCCTCGAGCGGCTCGAGGTTGACGCCTTCGGCCTCGACGAGCTCGACCGCCGGCTGCTGCTCGCGGTGATCGAGCAATACGGGGGCGGCCCCGTGGGTCTCAAGGCGCTCGCCGCCACCCTCGGCGAGGATCAGGGAACGCTCGAGGACATCTATGAGCCCTTCCTGCTCCAGTCCGGCTTCCTGCAGCGTACGCCGCGCGGGCGGGTGGCGACCCCACGGGCGCGCCGCCACCTTGGGCTGCCAGCGGCAAATGAGCAGGCCGAGCTGTTCGCGCCGGAGGAACGTTGAGCATACTGCCGGTGATCGTCAACCCGGCGGCCCGCGGCGGGCGCGCGGCGCCGCCCCGCGAGGACCTCGCGCGCACCGCGTCGGCGCGGGGATGGAAGCTGGAGTGGTGGGAGACCAACGGCGTGGGCCACGCCGCCGAGCTGGCCGCGCGCGCCGCGCGTGATGGCTATCCGCAGGTGGCGGCCTGGGGCGGTGACGGGACCTACAACGAGGCCGCTCGCGGCCTGGCCGGCAGCGACTGTGCGCTGCTCGTACTTCCCGGTGGCACCACCTCGGTGCTCGCCTACGAGCTCGGTGTTTCCCGGCGCCCGGCCCACGCGCTGGCGCAGTTGCTGGAAGGCAAGCGGCGCGAAATGGCGCTTGCCCGCACCGATCGCGGCCAGCTCTTCCTGCTGATGCTGTCGGTGGGGCCGGACTCCGTGATCCTGACCAACTTGACGCCGGAGCGCAAGGCCCGGGGCGGCAAGCTCGGGATCACCCGCCAGGCGTTCGTGGAATTCGCTCGTGGCGGGCTGCCCCGCTTCGAGGTGGGGCTCGATGGCCGCCGCTTCGAGGTCTCCTGGTGCATCGTCGGCAACTCCCGCTGCTACGGCGGCCCGTACCACGCCACTCCCGGCGCCGACCCCTTCGCCCCGGGCCTCGAAACGGTGATCCTCCGGCGCCACGGGCGGGCGGCAGCGGTGCCGTTCTTCTTCGCCATCCGCTTCGGCCTTCACCTGAGGTTGCCCGGCGTCGACCGGCTGGCGGCGACCGAGGTAGTGCTTTCAGGCAGCGAGGGCATTCCCTACCAGCTCGACGGCGATCCTGCCGGTTTCCTGCCCGTCACTGCCCACGCCACGACCGAACGGATGTGGGTGGTTGTGCCCCGGTAGGCAGCCCTTCGTGCGAGGGCCTGCTATGCGACGTTTTTCGGAGCCAGGTCAGACAATCTTGGGCTTGCGGGCGCGGTCCACCGCGATGCTGATTTCGGTCCGGGCCTGAGGGTGCGGGACGGTCGCTCCAAGATTGTCAGACCTGGCACCGAGCTCTTCTGCCATCAGCCTGCGGCGCCACGGGTGTCAGTTGGCGGGCTTGTGATGCCACGGTTTGCGGAGCCAGGTAAGACACTCTTGGGCTACTGGGCGTCGCTCACCGCGGTGCCAAGCTTGTCCCTGCCTGCAGGGTGTGGGGCGGTCGCTCCAAGAGTGTCATACCTGGCACCGAGCTCTCTTCGTGCGAGGGCCTGTTACGCCACGATTTGCGGGGTCCAAGCCCCAAGCCCCAAGCCCAGTCTTCGTGCGAGGGCCTGTGACGCTGCGGTTTGCGGAGCCAGGTATGACACTCTTGGGCTACTGGGCGTCGCTCACCGCGGCGCCAAGTTCCTTCCGGCCTGCAGAGCGTGGGGCGGTCGCTCCAAGAGTGTCATACCTGGCACCGAGCCTGCGTGTTAGCATCCGGCCCCGTGGAGGGGACGGCATGGACTCCTTGCGTGCCATTCTGGCGCCGCGCTCGGTGGCCGTGGTTGGTGTCTCGTCGCGCGCGGAATCGCTCTCGCTCAGGCTGCTCGCCAACATGACCGAGCGCGGCTATCGCGGCGCCATCTACCCGATCAACCCGCGGGCCACCACCATCGCGGGCCTGCCCTGCTACGCCAGCGTCGGCGAGACGCCGGGCAAGGTCGATCTGGCGGTGGTGATGGTACCGCGCGACACCGTTGGCGAGGCGATCAGCGACTGTCTGAGCGCCGGCGTCCTGGGAGTCATCGTGATCACCGCCGGTTTTCGCGAGGGCGGTGAGGCGGGCGCGCGCGCCGAGCGGGAGCTGCTGGGACGGCTGCAAAGCAGCGGGGTGCGGATGATCGGCCCCAATTGCATGGGCATCATCAACACCGCGCCCGCGGTCTCGCTCGATGCCACCTTTTCGCCGCGGCGTGCCTTGTCGGGCCCGGTCGCCTTCGCCTCGCACTCGGGGGCGCTCGGGGTCGCGGTGCTCGAGGCGGCGGGCGAGCGCCGGCTCGGTTTCTCGCAGTTCGTCTCGCTCGGCAACTCCGCGGACGTCACGGTGTGCGACCTCCTCGAGGTCTGGGAGGAGGACAGCGCGACGCGCGTGATCATGCTCTACCTGGAGGCGATCGAGGAGCCGCGCCGTTCCCTGTCCCTGGCCTCGCGGATCTCGGTCCACAAGCCGATCGTGGCGATGAAGGCGGGGCGGACCGAGGCGGGCGCCCGGGCGGCGAGCTCACATACCGGCGCGCTGGCCGCCGCCGACAGCGCGGTGGACGCACTTCTCAAGCAGGCTGGCGTGCTGCGGGCGGCGACTCTGGAAGAGCTCTCCGACCTCGCGCTTGCACTTCAACTATGCCCGCTGTCGCGTGGCCGGCGAGTGGCGGTGGTGACCAACGCCGGGGGGCCGGCAATCGCCGCCACCGACATGCTGGCGGGCAGCGGGCTCGAGCTCGCCAGGCTCGCACCTGCGACGGAGCAGGCGCTGCGCGGCTTTCTTCCCGCCGAGGCGGCGGTAAGCAACCCGGTCGACATGTTGCCGTCGGCCACTGCCGCGAACTATCAGCGCGCCCTCGAGCTGGTGCTGGACGATCCCGGCGTGGATGCGGCGATCACCGCGACGGTGACGTCGCCGATAACGCCGCCGGTGCTGATCGCCGAGGCGCTCGCAGGGGTTGGTGTCGGGGCCGGCAAGCCGGTGCTCGGCGTGTTCATGAGCTCGCCGGCGTTCTATGGCGAGGCCAGCAAGTTAGCCGGCGTGCCGCCGGTGTACCGCTTTCCGGAGAACGCAGTGCGGGCGCTGGGTGGGCTGGCCCGCCAGGGCCGCCGACAATCCTTTGCCGGCTTGCAGGAGGCGCCGCCCGTGGTGGCCTCGGCGCTGCTGGGCCGCCTGGTTTCCGGCGGCGGTCACCTCTCTCCTCGCGTTGCCTTCGATGTGCTCGAGGAGATTGGCATTCCGGTAGCACGCTGTCGGGTGGCCGGCAACGTGGGAGAGGTCGCCGGCGTTGCCGCCGAGATCGGTTTTCCGCTCGTCCTCAAGGTGTATGGTGCGGCGCTCGTGCACAAGAGCGAGCTCGGCGCGGTGATGGTGGGGCTGCGCGACGAGCGC
>JAZDGE010000346.1:0-12381 GCA_043807175.1 Acidobacteriota bacterium | reverse complement strand
GAGGAGTACGAGCGGGCGGCTCGCTATCGCGACCTGCTGCGCGCTTGCGACGAGCTGGCGCGGGGCCAGCACGTCGAGATCGCAGGCTCGGGGTCGGTCGACGTCGTGGCCCTGGAAGGCGACGGCCGGGACGCGACGGCTGTGGTCCTGCTCTATCGCGAGGGCCGGCTGGTGGACAAGCGAGAGTACCACTGGGAGGGCGCCGAGATGGCCCCCAATGGTGAGTTTCTCGGCACTTTCCTGGCCCAGTACTACCAGGCCAACCCGGCCATTCCCGAGCGAATCGAGGTCTCATGGCTCCCCGATGACGCCGACACACTGCGCGAGTTCCTGCGTGAGCGCCGGGGCGCTCCCGTGCGGCTGTTGGCACCGAAGCGGGGCACGCGGGTGCGGGTGCTGGCCCTAGCCCTCGAGAACGCCCGCGAGGCGTTTCGGCTGCGCTTCCGCCACCCCCGTCGGGAAGGGGAACGGATCGGCGAGGACCTCGCCACCACCCTCGGCCTTGCCAGCCGGGTAGAACGTATCGAGTGCTTTGACATCTCGCATCTTGGGGGCGAGGCGCAGGTCGCCTCCCTGGTGGTGTGGGAGCGGGGCGCGCTGCGCAAGGGGGAGTACCGGTCCTTCAACGTCAGAGCCGGAGCAGGCGCGGACGATCCTGCCGCCATCGCCGAGGCCGTCGAGCGCCGCTACCGCCGCCGCCTGCGGGAGGGCGCCGCGCTTCCCGACCTGGTTCTGGTGGACGGTGGGATGTCCCAGCTCGCCGCCGCCGAGAGCGCGCTCGCCCGCGCCGGCTCCGCGATTGCGGTGGCGTCGCTTGCCAAACGGCTCGAGGAGGTATTTCTCCCTGGCCGGAGCACACCCCTCCACCTCGAGTCGCACAACCCGTCTCGGCTCCTGCTCCAGCGATTGCGCGACGAGGCGCACCGATTCGCGATCACCCGCCACCGCCGCCGCCGCAAGGCGCGGCGCCTGGCCACCCAGCTCCTGGCCGTACCTGGCATTGGCCCGCGCCGGGCCCAGCTCCTGCTCTCCCGCTTCGGTTCTCTCGACGGTGTGCGCGCCGCGGATCGCTCGGCTCTCGACGAGGCCATCGGTGCGTGCGCGGCCGCGGCGCTTTGGTTGAGCCTTCACGTCGCAGCGCCCGAGCCCGCGCCGCAGCCGTGAGCTCATGCAGGACCTGGCGTCAGACCGAGCGGAGGAGCTGATGGCAACGCTGTGAGCTACCGGCTACGAGCTACCAGCCAGCTTGCCGGAGATGCGGTGGGTCTCTTGCCTTTCGCCTCACAACTCAAAACTCAAAACTCAAAACTCAAGACTCTCTTCTTCCCCCTTTTGACGTACGGCCAACGGCGCGCTAATGTTACGCACATGGCACGAATGTCCGCAGCACTCCAGCTTGCTTCGTGGGTGGGTCGCAAAGGCAGGGGCTCGGCCAGGTTGCGCTGGGGCGGGCGCGAGCTCGTCATCCACGTCAACGCCCTGCAAATCATTGCCGTTGAGGGTGATGACAATGAAAAGCTGGCCTCGTCATTTGGCCTCACCTCGGGCGGCGAGTGGTTTCGCGAGGCGCAGGCGGCGGTCACCTCCGGCCAGGTCTCGCAGGGCGAGGCGAACGCGGTGGTCAAACGGGCCCTCGCAGAAACCCTGCGCGAGTTCTTCTGCGCCACCGACGCGACCGTGACGTTTAGCCCGGGTATGCAGCCGGAACCGACTCACCTGACGATCTCGTACCCGCATCTGGTGGTCGAGCTGTTGCTCGGAAACGACGGTGACGAGCTCGTGGGCGTCTTCTTGCCCCATCCCGAGTGGCTGCTGCGGCGGCTACCCGATTTCCTCCGTCGCGTCGGCGCCCTGGGACTGACGGATGAGGCGATGGCGATCCTGGCCAAGATCAACGACCAGCGCACGGCCCAGGAGATCGCCGATCCCTCGCCCCACGGCCGCGAGCTGGCGCTGCGGCTGCTCGCCGCGGCTGCTGGCGGCGGTCTCATCGAGGCCAACCCCCGCCTGGCCGAGCTTCCGCTCGCGGCGTCGCCGGTGGAGGAACCGGCGCCGGCACCGTCGCGGCGCCGGGCCTGGCTGTGGCTGCTGCTCGTGCTTCTCCTCGCCGCCGCGGCGGTGGCGGTCGCGGTCCTTGAGCCCTGGAAGCCGAGGCAGGCCGCCGGCAGCGGGGGACCGTGGGCGATCGCGGTCGACGGCGGCGACCAGCCAGCGGAGCTCGAGCGCCTCTATCGGCGCCAGGACAGCGACCCCACCAACTTCCGGGTGGTGCCATTCGGCGGCGGGGACCAGCGCAACTATCGCCTCGTCTGGGGTCACTTTCCAACTCGCGAGAACGCGGAGAGAGCGCTTCCCGACCTGCCGGAGTCGGCTCTGACGCGCGGCTTCGCGCCCCACGTTGTCCAGGTTGAGGGCACCGGGCCTTGATCTTGGGCACGGGGCCGACTATGGTTGCCGCGTATGTCGGTCGGAGGACAGAGCGAGTTCCACCTGGCGGTAGGTGATTTTCCCGCGATCCTGCGGCGGCTGGTCCGCGAGCTGGCGGTGGGGCGCCTGGCAGTGACCAGCGGGGGGCAGACCCGCGAAATCTGGCTTGAGGCCGGCAAGGTGCTGGCTGCGGTCTCGGAGGATGAGGAGGAGAAGTTCGGCGCCTGGCTCGTCGCTCGCAGCGTCCTGGAGCCACAACAGATTTCGCTCGCGCTCCTGCGCCAGCCCGAAGGGGTCAAGCTGGGGGCGTACCTGGTCCAGGAAGGGCTGCTCGATTTCGATGTGCTCCAGCGCGAGCTCGGCGCCCAGGCCGCGCACATCGTTGGCCACATGCTCATAGCCTCGGGGAGCTGCGCGTTCCAGGCGGGCCAGCGCCTGCCAGCCGAGCTGGCGCCGCTACCGATGAGCTCGGGCAGCCTGCTCATGGGAGCGGTTCGCGCGGTTGAGCGAATCGAGCAACTTGCGAGCTTGCTCGACTCCGAAAAGCGCCTTGTGGCCGTGGACCAGGCATCCCTCCAGCCGGGGCGGACCCAGCTCGAGCCGGCGGAGGCCTTTCTCCTTTCCCGCATCGACGGCGCCACCAACGCGGCCCAGCTCCGGCGGCTCGTACCACTTCCGGCCGAGGAGGTGACCCGCGCCCTGGTTGCACTGTTGGTCGCCGGGCTGGTGGAAACCCAAGGCGAACGAGCGGCGCGTTCGGGGCCGCCCTCCGCGCGACCGGCGACCAAGTCGCAAGATGGTGAGATGGAGCTCACTCCCGAGCACGAACGGGAGCTCGCTCACATCAGGCGCTTCGCGAGGGAGTGCGGCCAGCAGGACTTCTACCGTCGCCTCTCGCTCACACCAGCGGCGACGCTGGGCCAGATTCACTTGCGCTATCGGGAGTTCTCCGGGCTCTACCACCCTGACCGGGCCGGGGAATACCATCTTCGCACGGCGCAGCGTGAGCTGGCGGAAGCCCAGGGCGCGCTTCAGGAGGCCTACGAGACCCTCATCTCGCCGGAGAAGCGAGCGCGCTACGACGCCACACTGAAGGCAGGGCGAGCGGGCGCCGCAGAGGGTTCCCGCGAGGAGCGGCAGGCGCGAGCTCGGCGCGAGCTGGTGCAGGCCAACATCGAGCGGGCACAGGCGCTGCAGCGGGCCGGCGAGTGGGGCCCGGCGATTCAACTGCTCGAGCAGGCGGTACGGTTCGAGCCCCAGGCCGACGTCTTGCTGATGCTGGCTCGCCTGGAGCTGCGCAACCCGATGTGGGCGCAGCGCGCGCTGGACCATCTGCGGCAGGCAGTCACCCTCGTTCCCGAGCTGACGGAGGCCTGGCTGGAGCTGGCGGCGTTCTGGGGCAGGCGGGGCCAGGTGGACCGGCAGCGGGAGTGCCTGGAGCGCATTCTCGCCTATGATCCGGCCAACCGCGAGGCGCAGGCGGCGAGAGCCGACACTGGCCGGCATCGTGGCACGCACTGAGCTTGCGGAAGTTGACAGCAGGCGCGGGAATCCAGGCCCAGGACCAAATTGGAGTCCCGGTCCATGCCGGACAGTAAGCTCGGGTCACAAGGGGACTTGGGTGGCGCAGTGACCGTGGTTCGGTGGGCGGAGTAGAGCATGCCCTGGATGCTGGACGGCAACAACCTCGCGGGCGGGCGGGATCGGGCGGGCGTCCGGGCGGCCGCGCTCGACCTCGCGCGCCGGGAACGCATTACCTTGGTCGTCTTCTTCGACGGCGCGCCTCCGCCCGGCGCGGGCGCCGTCGAGCGGCTGGGGAGGGTCGAAATCCGCTATGTCAGGGATGCCGATGGCGCGATTCTCGCGGCCCTCGGGACTGGCGCCGATTGGGTCGTGGCGTCTGACGACCGCGAGCTGCAGGCGGCGGTGCGCCGCGCCGGCGGCCGCGCTGTTCCCGCCGCCGCGTTTTGGCAGCGGGCGAGCCGTGCTCCTCAAGGTGGCGAGCCGCGCGGGGGGGGCCAGGTCGACATCAAGGCCGAGCTCGCCTTTTTCTCGGATCCCGCCAACCAGCTAGCCCGCATTTCTCACCGTGGTCCGTCGCGAAAGCGCCAAAAGTGAGTCTCGGTGCCAGGTATGACACTTTGGTGCCGCGGCCACGCCATCGATTCACGACCCTTTCTTTCAGTCTCGATTGCCTCGCCGGCCAACCGAGTCCAAAGTGTGATACCTGGCACCGGGCACGTAGTGACGAGCGACGCAGGCGTACTTGAACAGTACATCGAGGAGCGAGGAGCAAGTACGGCCCGAGATGGCGTGCTATCGGCGCTTGCAGTGGGACAAGCGGTGAGAAATGCGGGCTAGATTACGTCGCACCGCGAGAGCCACGGCAGCGGCCAGGAAAGCGGCGCCAGGGGAGGCGATAAGCCGAATCCTGTACTCGCCGAGGCGAGCGGCACTCATTCCTCTGGGCCTGCCGTCGCCGGCAGGCTCAAGCGGCCTACCCGGGGATCTCCCGCCTTGCGGCGTTGCCGGTGGTGGGACCCGTTGACCCCCCTATTTGGCCTTGCTCCGCACGGGGTTTGCCATGCCCCGACCGTCGCCGGTCGAGCGGTGGGCTCTTACCCCACCTTTTCACCCTTGCCTGCCGCGAGGCAGGTGGTACGTTTTCTGTGGCACTTTCCCTCGCGTTGCCGCGGCTGGGCGTTACCCAGCGTGCCCCCACTCGGAGTTCGGACTTTCCTCGACCCAACGAATCGGGTCGCGAGCGCCAGCCTCCCCTGGTGCCGCGCTCATTGTACCGCGACGCGAGTCGCGTGCGCAGGCGAGATTTCAGTTTTCAGCTCTCAGCCGTCAGCTTTCAGCCTCCAGCCCAGTGCCGCACCGAGCAAGGGAATGTCTCTCAAAGCGGTTCGTGTGGTGAGCTGGCCCAATTGGCGTTAGACTACTGCCATAGCATCTGCACCTGGCGAGCGCGGTGTCGTCTGGAGGTCGTGCGATGGTTGACCCGCAAGATCGCGAGCGTACTCCGCTGCGGGGCGCTGCGGTCGATCTTCAGCGATCTCATGCCGCTGGGAGCGCCGACCGGTGACGCGTTGCGGCGGGCGCTGGTGCAGCCGGCGCTGAAGTGCGGCTACCGCTTCGAGGACGAGGCGCTGGTCGCGGAGATGCTGCAGGCCGTCGAGGGCGAGCGGGGCGCCTTGCCGCTGCTGGCGTTCGCCGCGGCGAGCCTGTGGGACCGGCGCGACCGGGAGCATGGGCTGCTCACCCGCGCGGCGCACGAGGCGATCGGCGGCGTGGCCGGGGCGCTGGCGCAGCACGCGGAGGGGACGCTCGCTCGTGTCGGGACGGACAAGCTGCCGCTCGTTCGTGAGCTGTTTCGCAACCTCGTGACCGCCCAGGGTACCCGAGCCGTACGCGACGTGGACGAGCTGCTCACGGTGTTCCCCGAGGGCAGCGCAACGATGCCGAGGCAGTGCTGCGGACCCTGATCGACGGGCGCCTGCTGACCAGCTACGACGCGCACGCCACCGAGCCGGGGCAGCGGGCGGGGCGGCGGGTGGAGGTGGTGCACGAGTCGTTGCTGGCGAGCTGGCCGCGGCTGGTGCGCTGGCGCACCGAGGACGAGGGCTCGGCGCAACTGCGCGACCAGCTACGCCAGGTGGCGCACCTGTGGGAGTGGGAGGAGAAGGGCAGGCCGGACGACCTGCTGTGGACCGGCACCTCGTACCAGGAGTACCAGGTCTGGCGCTCCCGCTACCCCGGCGGGCTGTCGGAGGCGGAGGAGACTTTCGCACGCGCGATGGTGGCGCGGGCCGGCCACCGCCGCCGCATGCGGCGGACAGTTGTGACGAGCGCATTCGTTCTTCTTCTCGCGGTGCTGGGGGTGGTGGGTTCTTTCTGGCGCCGCAGCGTGCAGGAGACCCGCCGCGCGGAGGCCGAGACCCGCCAGCGCGAGGCTGCGCAGCTCCTGGCCCTCGGGCGGCCGCGGCTCGCGGACCACCCGAACGCCGCGCTCGCCTACGCAATCGCCAGCGTGGAGCGCGCCGACAACGACCCCGCGCGCCGTTTCGCTGTCGAGGCCCTCTGGCAGGGCCCGCCGGCGCTGTTGCTGCCGGACGCGGTCGTGCCGGTTGGCGTTCGCTAGAGCCCGATGGCCGCTGGATCGCCTCCGGCAGCGACGACGGGACGATCCGGCTGTGGCCGATGCCGGACTTCTCCAAGCCGTCCATGCACACCCTGCCGCACGATGAGCTGCTCGCCAAGCTGCGCTCGCTCACCAACCTGCGTGCAGTACGCGACCCTTCCTTCGACACCGGCTGGAAGATCGAGATCGGCCCCTTCCCCGGCTGGGCGACGGTCCCGGCATGGCAGCCGTGATCGGCACACCCCTCGTCGTCCTGTGATGCCGGCCGCCTCGAACGAAAAGGAAGAACGTTTGCGAACAGGTGTGGCGAAGCGCGCTGGCGGGCGCGCGTGGCAGGGGCCCTTGACGGCTTGGTCTGCAGCCATAGACTGGTGCGGTGGACAGGGCACGCCTTTTCGCCGTCTTCGAGGCGCTCGACAGTGCGCTCGAGTCGGCGTGCGAGCTTGAGATCCGCGGGGGCGCCGCCGTGCTTGCCCTGGGCCTCGAAGGCAGAACCACCCTGGACGTGGACGTCCTGCCAGCGTCGCGCTTTGTGGATGCGGATCTCCGCCGGGCCTGCCTCGCCATCGGTCTCGACTTCAACCCGGTAGACGGGAAGGACCTCGCAGAGCGGGAGTTCATCGAGGTGGTTCCGGAAGAGACGCTGATCCTCCCCGTCGCGTCACCGGATCGCCCGTACAACACGGTGTTTCGCGGTCGCCGCCTCGTCGTACGCACGCCGCCGGCGGCCGACCTCGTCGTTGGCAAGCTCAAGCGCCTTCAACCCGAGGACCTGGCGGACGTCTCGTTCCTCGTCCAACGCTACGCGGTCAGCGAGAACGACCTGAAGGAGGCGTTCGACCGCCTGCCGGAGCGCTGGCGCCGCGACCTTGTCATCGCCGACAACCTGCGCTACGTGCTGCAAGACCTATGAGCTGGGCAGCCATCCTGGCGCAGATGATGGTGGAGCTGCGCAGCGGCTCGCCGCGAGCGCAGTCCTACTGGGCGCAACAGCTTGCGTTCGGGCCGGTGCTCGTGCACGCCCTTGCCCTGGAGCTCCGGGAAAACCGCCCCTGCGCCGCCGACCAGGATGCGGTGGTTGCCGCGCTTCGGCTGGCGCTTGGCGGACTTGGGCCTCTGCCTGAGGAACCCGGCTGCGAGCCGGGGCTGCTCGCCCTGCTGGGGCGGCGGCAAGCTCGCGCCGCCGCGTGGGGGCGCGGCCGGACGCTCCGGCGGCTGCTTGGCCGGCTCGGCGCAGAGCTCTCATGCGGGGCCGAAGGTGGAGCTACCAGCCGGCTCCTGCGGCCGTACCCGCTTCTCGGTTGGAAGCCTGATCAACCCCTGCCCACCTGAGCCCGGAGAAGCCAGTTGGCTTTTGATGCGAGGATGGATTTTGTCGCGAGGTGAGTTGCGTGCGCGCGAGCTTTCAGTTTTCTCCTCTTAGCTCTCGGGCTCTTGCCGAATGCTGATTGCTGATTGCTGATAGCTGCTTGCTGATCGCTGAGAGCTAGAATGGCCCGATGACCGCGCTGCCACGGCCGCTACCGCCGCCGCTCGTGCCGGGTGACAAGATTGGCGTCTGGGTGCTGGCTGGCGGGCCGGCAGAAGCGGCGTTGCAGCGCGGGGTGGAGCTGCTGCAGGAGGCTGGCTTTGAGGTGCTCGTACGGCCTGCGCCGCCCTACTCTCGCGCCTACCTTGCGGCCCCCGATGAGGCGCGACTGGCGGCGCTTGGCGAGCTGCTGGATGCGGGTGTACGGGCGCTGGTGGCGGCGCGCGGCGGCTACGGTGTGATGCGCCTGCTCGAGCGCCTGCCCTGGGAGCGGCTGGCGGCCTGGGGTGGGTGGGTGGTCGGGTTTTCGGACGTGACGGCGCTGCACGCCGCGCTGGCGGCGCGCTTTCCGTTCGCGACGTTGCACGGGCCGATGGTGGCCTCGCTCGGGCGTGACACCGAGAGCACGTCGCGTCTGCTGGCGCTCTTGCGCGGCGAGGACCGCGAGGGCGAGATGACCTTCCGCCCCCTGCAAGTGGTGCGCTCCGGCGTGGCGCGGGGGGTCGCGGTGGGTGGCAATCTCTCGCTTCTCTGCGCGCTCGCCGGCACGCCTTTCGAGCCCGAGTACGGCGGCGCCATCGTGTTCATCGAGGAGGTGGCGGAGCCCCTGTTCAGGCTCGACCGTATGTTGACCCACCTCCGGCTCTCCTCTAGACTCGCCGCCGCCAAGGCGGTGATTGCAGGCGAGTTGGTCCGGTGTGGCAGGGGTGAGACGGGGTGGCGCGAGCGGTGGCGTGAGCTGCTGGCCGAAGTGGCGCCGCCGGGAGCGCCGGTGGTGGAGGGACTGCCGTTCGGACACGGGAAGCGTAACCGGCCGTTTCCGCTTGGCGTCGAGGTTGAGGTCGACACCGCGCGCGGGACGGTGAGCTGGGGAGGTCGCTAGTGGCCAAGGTACGTGTCGGGGGTACGCTGGATCGGAAGGTGGAGGAGTTCGTCCAGAGGTTCCCCGCCGGGGCGGAAATCTTCTGCGAAGGAGATCCCGGCTGTGAGATGTTCATCATTCAAAGCGGCCAGGTGGCGATTTCTCGGCGCGTTGGCAGCCAGGTGCGGCAACTGGCGATCCTCGAGAAGGGCGATTTCTTCGGCGAGATGGCGGTCCTCGAGGAGTATCCGGAGCGCTCGGCGACCGCCTGTGCGCTCACCGAGGTCGAGGTGCTGCAACTGCGAGGCACCGATCTGGAGGCGCTTCTCAAGCGCCGGCCGACGGTCTCACTGCGGATGATGGCCAAGCTCTCGGAGCGCCTGCGCGAGAGCAACCGACGCCTCGAGGAGCTTTCGGGGGAGCGCGATGTGCATGCCGCGTTCGCCCCCATTCCCACCAGTCAGGGGATCGAAACCTGGGCGCTGCTGTATCACGAGCCCTCGGGCCGGGCCTTCCCGTTGCGAGCAGTCGGCGACACCTCGCTGGGACGCCATGACCCGGTCACCGGCGTCACTCCGGACGTGGATCTCAACGCGCTCGATCCCGATCGCGCCGTCTCGCGCCGCCACGCCACAATCCGCTCGGCCGAAGGCGGCCTCACCATCACCGAGACCAACGCCGCCTCGAACGGCACCTTTCTCAATGGCACCAAGCTCGAGGCTTTTCAGCCCTATCCGCTGGCGCCGGGCGACATCGTCCAACTGGCTCTGGTCAGCATGCGCCTCCAGGTGCTCACCCCGCCCGGATGACGCTCGGAGGCGGCAGCCCGCTGTCGGCGATCAAGGGGATCGGACCGGCAGCCGCGCGCAGCCTGGCTGCCGCTGGCTTGGTGACGATTGAGGATCTGCTCTGGTATCTGCCGTACCGCTATGAGGATCGCTCCCAATTGCGGCCGATCGCCTCGCTCCTTGAGACCGAGAGCGGCATCACCGTTGCCGGCGAGCTCACCCGGGTCGGCGAACGCTTCGCGCGCTCGCGCCGGCTGCGCATCGTCGAGGCGGTGGTTGCCGACACCACCGGCGCCTTGCCGGTGGTGTGGTTCAACCAGCCCTACCTGGCCCGATCGCTGCACAAGGGCTGCCGCGTCTGGCTGCACGGCGCGCTTCGCGCGGCGCCCGGCGGAGGACGGCTGCAGCTCGTCAACCCGGAATGGGAGGTCGAGGACGAGGACGACGCACCGCTTCACGTTGGCAGGATCGTGCCCATCTACCGCCGCGCCGGCAGCTTCTCGGGGCGCCGGCTGCGCTCGCTCGTGGCCCGCGTGCTGGAGGAGCTGGCCCCCGCTCCAGAGGTTCTGGCGCCGTGGCTGCCTCACCCCCACTCATTGCCCACGCTCGATGCGGCCTTGCGCGCCGCGCACTTCCCCTCCGCCGGAGAGACCGTTGCGGGCGTTGCGGCGGCGCTTGCGGAGCTGGCGGCGCGCCGCTCGCCGGCGCATCGCCGGCTTGCTCTCGAGGAGCTCCTGGCACTGGCGGTGACGCTGGAGCGCGAGAAACAGCGCCGGCGTGGGCGTCGCGCGGTGGCCTGCGTGATCACCGAGGAAATCCGCGCGCGGGCTCGGGCGCTGCTGCCCTTCCGTCTCACGCCGGGACAGCGCCGGGTCGTCGCCGAGATCGTCGCCGATCTCCGGCAACCACATCCGATGGCCCGACTACTCCAGGGTGACGTGGGCTCCGGCAAGACGATCGTCGCCCTGCTCGCGGTGTTGGTCGCGCTGGAGTCCGGCGCCCAGGCGGCGTTGCTCGCCCCCACCGAGCTGCTGGCCCAGCAGCACTTCTTCACCCTGCAGCGGCTGCTGTCGCGGGCAGCGCAGGTCCCTGAGCTCCTGATCGGCTCGATGCCCGCCCGCGCGAAGCAGGCGATTCGAGAGCGCCTCGCGAGCGGTGCGGCGAGGTTCGTCGTCGGCACTCACGCCCTGATCGAGGACGACGTGGCTTTCGCCAGGCTTGGCCTGGTGGTCATCGACGAGCAGCATCGCTTCGGCGCCGCGCAGCGCCAGGCACTCGTCGGCAAGGGTGAGGCGCCCCACCTGCTGGTGATGACCGCGACGCCTATCCCCCGCTCGCTCGCGCTCACGCTCTACGGCGACCTGGAGGTCTCGGTGCTCGATGAGCTGCCGCCCGGCCGCACCGCGATTCGCACCGCGCTGCGGGACGACAGGGCGCGCGCCCGCATGGCGGACTTCCTGCTCCACGAGCTGGCGGCCGGGGGACAGATCTACTGGGTGTTCCCGTTGATCGAGGAGTCGGAGAAGCTCTCGTTGCGCGCGGTCACCGCCCATCTCGACGCGGTCAAGGCGGCGCTGCCCGGAGCCCGGGTCGGTGTGGTTCACGGCCGGCTGGCGGGAAGCGAGCGCGAGGCGACGATGGCCGCGTTCGCCAGCAAGCAGCTCGATGTTCTCTGCGCGACGACGGTGATCGAGGTGGGCGTCGACGTCCCCAATGCCTCGGTGATGGTGATCGAGAACGCGGAGCGCTTCGGCCTGGCGCAGCTCCACCAGTTGCGCGGGCGGGTCGGCCGGGGCGAGCGGCGATCGATCTGCATCCTGCTCGCGGGGGCGGATTGCTCGGGCGAGGCGCGGCGGCGGCTGGAGCTGTTTGCCTCCACGACCGACGGGTTTCGCATTGCCGAGGAGGACTTCGCCGCTCGCGGCCCGGGCGAGCTCACCGGCCTGCGCCAGTGGGGCAGGCCGGAGCTGCGCTTCGCCGATCTGCGCCGCCACCGCGCCGAGCTCGAGCTCGCGCGGGAGCTGGCGGCGAGCGCTGCTGCCGCCGGCACGCTGGATGCCCTCGCCGCCGCCCTCGAACGCCATCACGCGGTCGGCGATGCGGTCGCGCCCGGCTAGAGACTTGGGGCCTGAGGCCTGAGGCTCTGAGGCTTGAGGCTTGAGACCTGAGGCTTGGGGACTGGGGACTGGGGACTGGGGCCATTGGCTGGAAGTTGAATGCTGAAGGCTGACCACGGGCCACGACGTTCGCTAGAATGAGCGCATGGCCAACGCTGAGCACTTGCGGCTGCTTCTTACCCCGGACTGGGCCCGCTTCCGGCAGGAGAACCCGAGGATCCTGCCCGACCTTACGGATGCCAGGCTCGATGGCGCGGACCTTCACGGCGTGGATCTCTCACGTTCGGTGCTGCAGCGCGCGAGTCTGGAGGGGGCCAACCTGCGCGGGGCCAACCTGGCCTCGGCCAAGGTGACGCTGGCCCGCTTCGGCAAGGCGATTCTCGACGGGGCGGACTGTAGCGGCGTGGGGTTTGACCTCCTCGACCTGCAGGGCTGCTCGTTCAAGGGGACCAACTTCACCGGCGCGACCTTCCGGGGCGCCGATCTTTCGGGGTGTGATCTGAGCGGGGCGACGC
>JAZDGE010000345.1:0-2359 GCA_043807175.1 Acidobacteriota bacterium | reverse complement strand
TCGTCAACCTCCAGCTCGCCGGCGGCCCCTCGGTCTCCACTCAGATCTCCTTCGTCAACGGCGCGGTCTCGCAGTCGCGCGTCTACACCTACCTGCTCCGCCCCACCGCGACGGGGACCGCTCAGGTGGGTGCGCTTACCGCCTCGTTTCCCGACGGACAGCGAAGCACCCAGCCGATCGCGATCGAGGTCGTGCCCGGCAGCATCCTGCCGCGGGCCCGCCCACCGGCCGATCCTTTCGCCGGCCTCTGGTCCGAGGACCCCTTCGAGACGATGCGCCGCGGCCGCGCCCCGGTCGCTTCGGCAAAGCTCTTCATCGAGGCACAGGCCAGCCGGTCGCGCCTGGTGGTGGGCGAACCACTGCTGCTCACGTACTTTCTCTACACCCAGGCATCGGTCACCGGGATCGAGCTCGCCGACGCGCCTGCCTACCCCGGGTTCTGGGCCGAGGAGCTGCCGCGCGAAGAGGAGGGCCCGCGTGGCGAGGCGGCTAACCGGGACGGCAAGAGCTTTCAGCGCTTCCCCGTGCTCCGCAAGCTCCTCTACCCCACCCGAGCGGGCAAGCTCACCCTTCCGCCGACTATGTTCCGAATCGGCATTCCCCGCCGTGGCCCGTTTTTCGAGCCGATTTCCGCCGGCGCCGGCGTCATCGAGCGCCACACCATGCCAATGGAAATCACCGTGGAACCCCTGCCCGTCGAGGCGGGCTTCACTGGCGCAGTGGGAAAGTTGCGCGCCTCGGCGAGCCTCGATCGCCCCTCCTTGAACCTCGGCGAGGCGGCGACACTGAGCTTTCGCATCGAGGGAACCGGCAACCTCAGATGGATCGACCAGCCTCCCGAGCTCGTCGTCGCGGGCGCCAAGGTGTACCCGCCCCAGGTGAAGAGCGACTTGGCGGTCACGCCCGCCGGCCTCCGCGGCGCTCGAACCTGGGAGTTCGTCGTGGTCCCGGAGCGCTCGGGCCCCATCGAGATTCCCGCCCTTCCTTTCGCGTCGTACGATCCCGGCGCCGGTCGGGTAGTCCACTCCGCCACCTCGCCTCTCACCTTGCAGATCGCCGGAGCGCCGATGTCTGGCGTATCGCCCGCCGTGCAGCCCGCTGCTGGCCTGGCCACCTCGGCGGCCGGGCTGCGACTGCGCAGCGAGCTCGACCTCCCCGCCCATGGCCTGTCCGTGAGCGGGACAGGAGTGGCCGCCCTGGTCGTCGCGGCCATCCTCCTCAACGCCGCAATCTGGGCAAGCGCCCTCGTCGCCCGCCGCCGGCCGCAAGCTGCCGGGCAAGCACCGGCCCGCAGCGCGCGCAAGGTGCTCGGCGAGCTGGCGCGCGCGGCGCGAGGAGGTATGTCAAAGGAGGCGGCCGCGATGCTGATCGAGAACGCGCTCACCGAGCTCTTCGGTTCCATCGAGGAGCGGGCCGAGGCTGGCGGCGATGAGCGGCTGGCCGAGCTGCGCGCGGTGCTGCACGAGGCCCGTTTCCTGCGCTACGCACCCCAGCTCGGGGACTACTCGGAGAAGATCCGTGAGGTGGTCCTGCGAGCCGCCGCGGCGGTACGGAGGTGGGCGTGAGGAAGACAGGGGTCCGGGCTCCGGGGTCCGGGGTCCGGGCCACCACCGCCCGCCCGGCCCCCGCCCGCACGGAAGGTTTGGGACTTGAGGCTTGCGGCTTGAGGCCCCCCGCCCGGGACGGGGCGTGGGGATTGGGGACTGGGGACTGGGCCCCCACCCACCCGCTGGGCGTAGGGCTTCTGGCTTGGGGCTTGGGCTCCACCGCTCGGCCAGCACCCTGCCGCGCCGGGGTTCGGGGTCCGGGGTCCGGGGTTCGGGCCCCCACCCGCCCTGGGGATAGGGGGCAGGCGACAGGCGACAGGGACGCCCGGGACCGGAAGCAGGTGGACCGGTCGGTTCGCGGTGTCAGGCCGCAGCGACAGGTTCTGCTGGCCGGGGTCTGGAGCCTGGCGCTTTTCGCGTTTGCCGCGCAAGGAGATGCCTGGGCAGCCGCGAACCGGGTGGAGGAGAGGTTTCGCGAGGCGACAGCGCTCGTCCAGGCTGGCGACGCGGCGAAAGGGGTGGCGATCTACCGCGAGCTTGCTGCGGCGGGTAGCGAGAGCGCCTCGCTTTACTGGAACTGGGCCCAGGCGGCGTCCACACGAGGTGCGCTCGGTGAGGCGCTGTGGGCGCTCCTGCGCGCCCGCGAGCTGGAGCCTGGCGATGCCGCACTCGGGCGCGAGATCGAGCGCCTGCGCCAACTGGCCAACCTGGACGCCGCGGAGCTCTCGCCGGCGCCGCTCGCCGCGCTGTCTCGAACCAGCCGGCGGCTTCACCTCGATCTGGCCGCGGTTTTGCTGCTCATGGCGTCGATC
>JAZDGE010000344.1:0-7286 GCA_043807175.1 Acidobacteriota bacterium | reverse complement strand
GTCGGTCTGGGGCGATCTCCGGTGCGAGGGCGGGCGCGGCCGGGGCGTGGCCGCCAGCGTCTGCGGTGAGGTGGTGGTCGTGGGGGGCGCCATCCCCCGCGGCGATCTCGGCACCACCTCGGGTGGTATCCGTTTCGCGGCGGCGCTGGCCCCGGGCGCCCGGATCGAGGCCACCAGCACCAGTGGCGAGGTCGAGCTGATCCTGCCCGAGGATGTCTCCGCCGACTTCGAGGTGAGCACGTTCTCGGGCGACATTCGCAACGACTTTGGCCCGCAGGCCAAACGAACCAGCCACTACACCTCGGAGAAGGAGCTGACGTTCACCATTGGATCGGGCGCCGCCCGCGTCACTGCCACCAGCTTTTCCGGCGACGTCTACCTGCGGCGGGCTGCACAAAAATCAACCCCCGAGCGAAAACCGTAGCCCGGTCCGAGCACTGGACCAAGCCCGCCTCGCTCGCAATTGGGGTTGGGGGCTAGGGATTGGGGGCGGCCCATAGGCGCTAAGGTAAGCGTCTTGCACGTCCTGGACTTGGACCTGGACTTGGACCTGGACTTGGTCTTGGTCCATTGCTCTCCTGCCTGACCCGCGCTCCCGCAAGGATGAAGTCCAGGTCTAAGGCTAGGTCCAGGACCAGGTAAGGCTGACGGTTGGGCATCGCTTACGGAGAGGCGGCCCCGGCCCCCAACCTCTAACCCCTCAGTTTGCTATGCAATTCGCGAGACGTCCTTCTTCCGGCCTCGGCGGGGTGAGCGTCCTTGCCCACCGCCGCACCGCCGCCTTGACATCCCCTTTCGCCGCCACCAGAATTGAGACGTGTTTTCAGAACCGCGTGACGGATCGGCCGAGCCGAGACACTCGCTTGCCGAGGTCCACGCCTCGGTGAAGGTGTCGCCGCGGCTCTCGTTCTGGCGCCGCCTGCTCGCCTTCTCCGGACCCGCCTACCTGGTCAGCGTCGGCTATATGGACCCCGGCAACTGGGCCACCGACATCGCCGCCGGCTCGCGCTACGGGATGGCGCTGCTGTGGGTGCTGCTGATGTCGAACATCATGGCGATCCTGCTGCAGACCCTCTCGGCGCGCCTCGGTATCGTCGCCGGGATGGACCTCGCCCAGGCCTGCCGGGTGATGTTCAACCGCCCGGTGGGAATCGCGTTGTGGCTGCTATGCGAGGTGGCGATCGTCGCCTGCGACCTCGCCGAGGTGCTCGGCTCGGCGATCGGCCTGCAACTGCTGTTTGGCCTGCCGCTCGCCGCCGGAGTCGTCATCACCGCCCTTGACACGGTGCTCCTGATGGTGCTCCACGGGCGCGGCGTGCGCAGGCTCGAGGCCTTCATCGTCGTCCTCATCACCACCATCGGCGGCTGCCTCGCCTACGAGGTCTTCCTCTCGCGACCGCAGGTGGCCCAGATCGCCGCCGGGCTCGTTCCCTCGTTGCCCGGGCCGAGCGCCCTCTACCTCGCGATCGGCATCCTCGGCGCCACCGTGATGCCGCACAACCTCTACCTGCACTCGGCCCTGGTGCAATCGCGGCGCATCACCCACACCCCGGCCGGCCTGCGCGCTGGTATCCGCTTCAACTTCATCGACTCGGTGGTCGCCCTCAATGGCGCACTGTTCGTCAATGCGGCGCTCCTCGTGATGGCCGGGGCGACCTTCTACCGCGCTGGCTTTCACGAGGTGGCGCAAATCCAGGAGGCGTACCGGCTGCTGGAGCCGATCCTCGGCGCCGCCGTCGCGCCGATCGCGTTCGCGGTCGCCCTCATCGCCTCCGGGCAGTCCTCCACGATCACCGGCACGCTCGCCGGCCAGATCGTGATGGAAGGGTTCCTGCAACTGCGCCTACGGCCGGTCGTGCGCCGCCTACTCACCCGCACGCTCGCGATCGGCCCGGCGCTGTCCGTGATCCTGGCCTTCGGCGAGCGGGCCACCGGTGACCTGCTGGTCCTCTCGCAGGTCGTGCTCTCGCTGCAACTGTCATTCGCGGTGATCCCGCTGATTCATGCCGTCTCCGACCGGCGCTGGATGGGCCAGTGGGCGATTCGCCCGCTGCTCGCGGGCGCCGCCTGGATCATCGCTGGCGTGATCGCCGCCCTCAACCTTCGCCTCGCCTCCGAGGAGATCCTCGGCTGGCTGCGGGGCACCGGCGGCCAGGCCTGGCTGGTGTGGGTGACCGTCGTGCCCGCCTCGCTGGCGCTGGTCGGGCTGCTCGGCTATGTCACCGTCTGGCCGGTGCTCGAGCGCCGCCGCGGCCGCGCTGTCCAGGCGCCTGCCACGGTCCACGGGCCCAGCACGATGCCCGCGGTGAGGCCGCCCCAGGCGCCCCACCACATCGCCGCCGCGCTCGATTTCTCGCCCGCCGACACCGCGGTGCTCTCGCACGCGGTGGCCCTCGCCCGCGCCGGTGGCCGCGGCAGCAAGATCCTGCTGCTCCACGTCGTCGAATCAGGGGGCGCGCGGCTGATGGGGCTCGAGCTCGAGGACAATGAGGCGCGCGCGGACCAGCAGCGCCTCGAGCTCTACCGCAGCGAGCTGGCCGAGCTCGGCGTGGAGGCCACCTATGACCTCGGCTTCGGCGAGCCGGTCGAGCAGCTCGGCGCGCTCATCGCGGAGCACGGCCCCGACCTCGTCGTGCTCGGCAGCCACGGCCACCGCGGCGTCGCCGACCTGGTTCACGGCACCACGGTTGAACGCCTGCGCCACCGCATCAAGGTGCCAGTCCTGGTCGTCCCCGCGACGTCGTGACTTACCCAGCCGCGCCGTCGAGCCAGTAGCGCCCGCTCGCAGCCGCGACCGGTTTCGCCGGTCGTGACCAAACGCCAAAACGCCAGGCGAGACCCAGGCAGAGGCGCAGACTCAGCGCATCTGCTTCTCTTGGTCCTGGACCTGGACTTGGACCTGGACTTGGTCTTGGACTTCTTCTGCTAGGAACATGCGGCCGTGCGGTCAGGCGGACTGGTCCAGGTCCAGGTCTACGTCCAGGTCGGGGTCCAGGTGCAGGTGCGGCCCGGAACTTGGGTACGCGCCCATGCGGTGTACCATCCGGCGATGCAGAGCGGGAACAGGATCGAGGCCGGGCAGGGGCCGGCTGGGCGCCTCCAATCGACGCCGCTAGCGCTGCATGTGCGGATGGGCTCGGCGATCGTCGGCGGGACCGATCGGGCGCTGGCCAGCCTGGCGATCGGGATGAGCAACCTCGGCAGCGAGCTGCACCTGGCGGTACTCGACGACGGGCGCACCAACTGGGACCTCCTACACGCCTTCCACGCCGACGTCCCGCTGACCCTCCACCGCCTGCCTGCCGATTTCCGTTTCGATCCTCTCGTGGGGCGGCGGCTCGCCCGGTTGGCGCGCGGCATCGGCGCCTCCGTGATCCATGCCTGGGACTACAAGAGCGACATTGCTGCCTGCGCCTCGCCCCTCCCGTGGGTGGCAACCTTGCACGGAATGGGCGGCGCGAGCCGCCGCCTGCGCTTCTACAGTTGGCTCGACCGCATCGCCTTGAAGCGTGCGGCGCGGGTGTTCGCGGTCTCCGAGGCGTTGGCTGCAACCCACAAGGGCGCCCGCAAGGTACGCCTCGTTCCCAACACCGTCGTAGCGCCGGCCACGCCGCCTCGCCAGACCGTCAACTGCCCTCACCGCCTGGTGGCAGTCGGCCGAATGGAGGCAGGCAAGGGCTTCGACCTGTTGCTCGAGGCCTTCGCGGCCTGCCTGGTGGAGGCGCCCGGGCTCGTTCTCACGCTGGTTGGAGAAGGCTCGCGGCGGGCGAGCCTCGAGGCGCAGGCGCGCCACCTGGCCCTGGGAGAGCGGGTCCGCTTCACCGGCTGGCTCGCCGACGTGACGCCAGCCCTCGACGCCGCCGACCTGCTGGTAGTGCCGTCTCTCGCCGAGAACCAGCCGATGGTGCTGCTCGAGGCGATGGCCCGCGGGCTGCCGGCGGTGGTCACGTCGGTGGGTGAGATGGCGCGGCTCGTCACGGTCCCGGCGACCGGGCTGATCGTGCCACCGGGAGGCATCCCGGCCCTGACCGCAGCCATCCTTCAGGCAACACGCTCGAGCTTCGATAGCGCCGCCGCCTGGGAACGGGTGCGGGCTCACCATGCCCCCGAGCTTCTTGCGTCGATCTATTTCGCCACCTACACCGAGGTCGTGTCCGCTGCTCCTGGGGCTCGCCGGCGATGAGCCAGGCGATCTCGCTGGCTCTGATGAGCGCCATCACGATCGGCGCCAACTTCGTCTTCCAGGTGGTCTTGCTCGGCGCCCTTGGGCCAGGCCGCGAAACCGACGCTTTCTTCGCCTCGCTTGCCGTCCCGCAACTGATCATCGTCCTGGTCACGGTGACCGCGATGCAGGTGCTCGTGCCGCTGCTTGCCGGCGCCGGCGAGGCCGAGCTCGACGAGCAGGCCTGGACGTTCGTCCTGGTGGTGGCGGGAGGCGTCTCGGCCCTGGGCGGGGTGGCGGCGCTCGCGGCCCCGTCCTGGGCGCCGCTCGTGGCCCCCGGCCTTGGCGCCGCCGCGCGGCCGGTCCTGGTGGCTCTGACAAGGGTGCAGCTCGCCGCGATGGTGCTGGGTGCGCTGGCCACCATGCTGGCCGCCGTGTGCCATGCGCGCCGCCGCTTTCTTCGTGTTGAGCTGGGCCTGGCGCTGGGGACCCTGACCAGTCTCGCCCTGCTTCCATGGGCGCTCGGCCGCTGGGGAGTGCTCGCCGCGGCCTGGCTGATGGTGCTCCGGATGAGTGTCTACGCCGGGTTTCTGGCGCCGGCGCTGGGGCCCTTGCGGGCCATCGCCTGGCGCGGCGAGGCCGTTGCCACCGCCTGGCGCCGGCTGCGGCCGATTCTTCTTGGCGGCACCCTCTTCCGAACCGACCAGCTCGTGGACCGCATCCTGTCCTCGCTTGCCCCCGCCGGCGGCCTCTCCCTGCTCGCCTTCGCCCAGCAGGTCTGCGCCGCCGGCGAGCAGGTCCTGCAAAAGGCGCTGGTGGCGCCGCTGGTGCCGCAACTGGCTGGCCATGCGGCCGCGGGGCGGGACGCCGAGTTCTTCCTCGCCGTCCGCAGGCGGCTGCCCTGGTGCCTGGCGCTCACGGTCCTTCCCTACCTGCTCCTGCTTGCGCTTGGCCGGCCCGCGCTCGGCCTCCTCGCCGGTCACGGCATCGACTCCGCCGATGTCACTCTGCTGTGGTGGCTGCTCGTCGCCCTCGGGGGCGTGCTCATCGGCGGCGTCCTCGGCCAGCTCGCGAGCGCGGCGTTCTTCGCCCGCGGCGACACGGTCACGCCGATGAGGGTGGGCGTCGTGACCTATCTCGTCTACCTGCCGGTCAAGGTGCTGGCGTTTCTCGGCGCGGGCCTGCTCGGACTGCCCATTGCCGCCAGCCTCTGGGTGCTCGCTGGCTCTGCTTTGCTCCTCCGCGCGCTGGCGAAAGGACGCCGCCATGCGGCTGGCTGACGATTTCCTCCGCCGCTCACGCCTGGACGATCCGGGCCGGCACTTGATCAACCTGTTCGTCCGGCGAGCGGCGGCGGCGCTGCCTCCGGGCAGCAGGGTGCTCGACGCCGGCGCCGGCGAGTGCGCGTACCGCGAGCTGTTTGCCGCCTGCCGCTATGTCGCGGTCGACGCCGGCGTCGGTTCCGGCGCCTGGCACTACGGCAACCTCGACGCGATCGCCGCGCTCGAGCGCCTGCCCTTCGCCTCGGCTGCGTTCGAGGCCGTGCTCTGCACTCAGGTGCTCGAGCATGTCGAGCTTCCCGGCGAGGTGGTGGCGGAGCTGGGCCGTGTGCTGGCGCCGAGCGGCCGCCTTCTGCTCACCGCTCCAATGGCCCAGGGCGAGCACCAGGCGCCCCACGACTACTTCCGCTACACCTCCTTCGGCCTGCGTTCCCTGCTCACCCGCGCAGGTTTTCGCGAGATCGCGATCGCGCCACTGGGGGGCATGTTCACGAGGCTCGCCTACGAGCTGCCACGCATCCTGTGGGTGGTTCCCGGCTCGGGGCTACGTCGTGGCCGGGTGACCCTGCGCGGCCTGGTCCTTCTTCCCGTGCGCGCAATTCTCTTCCCGCTCGTGCGCATCCTGCAGGCGCTCCTGCTGCTGGCCGATCGGCTCGATGTCGTACGGGATCACCCCCTGGGCTGGTCGGTGGTCGCGAAGCGATGACCAGCCCGCATGTCTCACACCTCCGGGTGGCTGCCCTCACCGGGGGATGGAACGAGCCCTCGGCACGCTTCCGAGTGCGGCAGCACATCGCGCCGCTGGCGGAGCAGGGCATCCAGGTGCGCGAGCTTGTCCCTGCAATCGCCCGCCACGCCCACTTCCCTGGCTGGCCGGCGAGCGTCCGACTCGCCTGGGCGCCGCCGCTCTGGGCCGCCTGGCAGGCCGCCAAGCTGGCAGCGCGGCTGCCGGGGATCGCGGCGAGCTACCGCCACGATCTGACCTGGCTGGAGCGCGGTCTGCTCCCGGGCTGGCCGAGCCTGGAGCCCCTGCTCCGCAGGCCGCTGGTGCTCGACGTGGACGATGCCATCTGGTTGCAGCCACCATTCGGGCGCGCCGCGGCCCAAATGCTCGCCCGCCGCGCCGCCGTGGTCATCGCCGGAAATGCCCACATTGCCGAGTGGTTTGGCGCCCATGCTCGCGATGTCCGCGTGGTCCCGACCGCGGTCGACAGCCGCATGCTCATTTCCCGCCCTGGCGGGACCGCTGGCACCGGCCGCTTCGTAGTCGGCTGGATCGGCACGAGCTGGAACTTTCCCTACCTCACCATGATCGAGACGGCGCTTGGGCGCTTCCTGGCGGTGCATGACGCCGAGCTGCTGATCGTCGCCGATCGCCCCCCTGCCCTCGCCGCCTTGCCGGCCGGCAAGCTGCGCTTCCGGCAGTGGAGCTTGGAGGAGGAGACGGCCTTCTTCGCCGCTGTGGATGTTGGGCTCATGCCCCTCGCGGACGACGACTGGGCGCGCGGCAAGTGCGCCCTCAAGATGTTGCAGTACATGGCCTGCGGCATTCCCGCCGTGGTCTCCCCGGTGGGTGTCGCGCAGGAGATCCTCTCCCAGGGCGAGGTCGGCTTTGGCCCCGCCCGGGACGGCGAGTGGAGCGAGGTGCTGGAGACCCTCCAGCGAGATCAGGCGCTGCGCCGGCGGCTGGGCGCCGCGGGCCGGCTCCTGGTCGAGCGCTCCTACAGCGTCGACGTTGTCGCCGCCCAGCTCGCCGCCATCTTCCACGCTCTCGCGTAGAATCCTGCCCGCTGTCTCCTCCAGGCGTCAAGGTAAGCATCTTGGATTTCTTGGACTTGGACCTG
>JAZDGE010000343.1:0-7116 GCA_043807175.1 Acidobacteriota bacterium | reverse complement strand
GCCCCGCCGAGCGTCGCGGGCGGGACGGCGGAGGTGGCGCGCGCGGTCGCCGAGCTCGCGCCGAGCGCCAGCGCGCGCCTCGCGGCCGAGGGCCTGCAGCGCGTCTTCGAGGAGATCGAGCTGCCGCTTGTGCCGGTGCTGGAGGAGATGGAGCGCCACGGCATCCGGGTCGACACCAAGGTGCTTGCCGAGCTCTCGGAACGGTTGGCGGGCTCGCTGGCCGAGCTTGAGCGCGAGATTCACGCCGAGGCCGGCGGGCCCTTCAATGTCAACTCGCCAGCGCAACTGGCCGAGGTGCTGTATGTCCGCCGCGGCCTTCCGGTGCTGCGGCGCACCGCCAAGACCAAGGCGCCCTCGACCGATGCCGAGGTGCTGCAGGAGCTCAGCAGCCGCGGCTTCCGCCTGCCCGCGCTGCTGCTGGAGTACCGCGAGCAGGGCAAGCTCAAGTCCACCTATGTCGACGCCCTGCCGCGACAGCTCGCAGGCGACGGGCGGGTGCACACCCGCTTCAATCAGGCGGTGGCGGCCACCGGCAGGCTCTCCTCCTCCGACCCGAACCTGCAGAACATCCCGATTCGCACCGTCCTCGGGCGCGAGGTGCGGCGGGCCTTCGTCGCCGATGAGGGTTGGCGCCTGCTCGCCGCCGACTACTCGCAGATCGAGCTGCGGGTGCTCGCCCATCTCTCCGGCGAGGCGGCGCTGGCGGCGGCCTTCGCGCGCGGCGAAGACATCCACCGGGCGACGGCGGCGCTCATCTTCGGGATCGCCCCGGAGCTCGTCACCTTCGAGCACCGGCGCGCCGCCAAGACGATCAACTTCGGCCTCATCTACGGCATGGGCGCCTATGCCCTGGGGCGGGATCTGGGCATCCCGGCGGGGGAGGCGCAGAGCTTCATCAACGCCTACTTCTCCCGCCTGCCGCGGGTGCGCGAGTTCATGGAGGAGACCCGGGCGCAGGCGCGGCGCACCGGCTGCGTGGCCACCCTTTATGGCCGCAAGCGCTGGATCGCGGGCCTCGACGCCGCCAATGCCCAGGTACGCGGCAATGCCGAGCGGATGGCGATGAACGCCCCGATTCAGGGGACCGCCGCCGACCTGATGAAGCTCGCGATGATACGAGCGCACCGGGAGCTCGCTGGCAGCGCCCTGCCTGCGCGACTGCTCCTCCAGGTCCACGACGAGCTCGTGGTGGAGGTGAGCGAGGCGGCCTGCGAGCAGGCGCAGGAGTTAGTGCGAGCGGCGATGGAAGGGGTGGCGCAGTTGCGCGTGCCCCTCGTGGTCGAGGTCGGGAGCGGGCGCTCCTGGGCAGATCTGAAGGGCTAGATGGCGCCTCAGAAATCGCACGTCAAACTGAGGGGCTAGGGACTAGGGGTTAGGGGTTGGGGTTAGAAACGGAGCACGATGGCGTCTGCGGGTAGCTGCTGTTGGTCAGGGTCGACCGCTCCGCCGTTCGAATCGCGGCGGCTTGGAGTTCGCATCCAGGCGTTGCGCAGCAGGCTCGCCGCCGCCAACCCCCAATCCCGAACCCCTATCCCCCAGCCCCAATTGCGAGCGAAGCGAGCTAGGATAGCGACATGAGCACGCGCATCGCCTTCGCCCTCGCCCTCCTCGCGCTGCCAGCCCTGGGGCAGAAGCCCTGGGAGCTGCGCGTGGACCTGCCGATCGCGGTGCCGGTGGAGCTGCCCGCGGTGCCTCCGGCCAATCCCTTCGCGCGCCCGCTGCTCGCCATTCCGGCGCCCACGATCACCCCGCTGCGGGAGAAGTTCAACGCCTCGCTGCCGGTGCTCTCGGCGGCCTATGTCGACCGCGAGGGCGTCTGCCGCCGCGCCGTCCCGGTCAAGGCGCCGCTCCCGGGTTTGGGCGCCGAGATCCAGCAGGCCCTCCTCGAAACCACCTTCGCGCCGGCGCGCTCACTCGGGGGCGTGGTTGCGACCTGGCTGCCGGTCGGTTTCGACCTCCAGGGACGCATTAAGGAGGGACAGGTCTTGCGGCTGCAGCCGCGCGCGCCCGACCCCGGGGCGCCGCCACTCCCCGAGATCACAGCGATGCCTGTCGCAGACGCCGCCGACCTGGCGCTGCCGGCGACGCCAGTTGAGACGCTGGATCAGGCTCCGGTCCCCAAGCGCTTTCGCGCCAGCCTGCCGGGCCGAACCCTGCGCCAGGGCGTGGTGCTCCTCGCCGAGGTGACCGCCGAGGGCCGCTGCTCCCGGGTCGTGTTTCTGCGCTGCCCGGAGGCGCTGCGTGCCTGGCTGCTCGGCTCGATGGCGGCATGGACCTTCAAGCCGGGCCAGGATGAATCCGGGCCCGTCACCGCCTGGGTCGAGCTCGAGGGCGAGGTCAGCGTGACGCTTTCGGGCCTCGCCGCCGAGGGTCTCAAGGTCTTCCGCCAGAGCCTTTATCCGCGCGCGGCGGCAACACCCGCCGGCGCTCCCCCTCCCGGCGGGTGACGCGCTCGCTGTCGAGCCACTCCAGCACCGGAATGGCGAGCTTTCGGGTGAGGCCGAAGCGTTCCTTGAACTGGCCGACGTCGAAGGCCTCGACGCCCCAGGCCCGCACCGACTCGGCCACCTCGTCGAGCACCTCGCGATGGAGGATCCACTTGCCGCCGACCCGGGCGAGCCGCTTGCGCTCCACCAGGAAGCGCACGATCCCCTCGACCGTCTTGGGATTGGCGCGGAGTTGGGTGGCGGCCTCCTCGGGTGAGGGAGCGGCGAAGCCCGCCTGGCGGTAGAAGCCCTCGATCTGGGCGGCGAGCGGATCCGCTAGCGGCGCCGCCGAGGCTGCCAGTCCCCGCCCCGCGACCTCCCGCAACACCCCCGAGCGGCGCAGCTCGCCGAGGTAGAACTCCCGCAAGGTCTGCGCGGCCGGCGCCAGCACGCGGGAAAAGAGCTCGGCGAGCGGCATCCCGACGTTCCCGGCGACCTCCAGCGCCTGCTTGACCGCGGCCACCACCGCCGCCACGCTTTCCCGAGCGACGAGCGTGCGCGGCGCGGTCCGCGCGAGGAGCGCCTCGCCGCTTGAAAGGAGACGGCCAAGCGCGGCCTCCAGGCCTTCCTCGTGCAGCCCGCTGCGGCTGGCCAGCTCGGCCACCTCGGCCCCGGCGGCGCCACTTGCCACGATCCAGCGGCCGAGGGCTGCGGGAAGGTCGGCCAGGGGGTCGGGCAGGGTGGCGAGCTGGGCGGCGTCGCGCCGCCGAATCGGTGCTGGACGAGGGTCGAGAAGCACTCCGCCCCCGAGCGTGCGCGCGGGCGAGACCCGGCGCAGGATAACGCGATCCCCCGGGCAGGCGAAGACGCCGCGGGCGAGGCGCAGGATCGCCCTCCCCTCGGCGCCTGGCGCCAGCTCCGGATGGGCGCGCTCGATCCGTGCGAGCGTGCGGCTGGCGAGGAGGTGGAGCCAGACCCTGTCACCCTCTGCGAGCGAGGCGCCGGGCAGGAGCTTCACGGTGATCGCGAGGCGTTGGGTCGCCCGCCAGGGACCCCCACCCAGCAGTTGCTCGCCGCGTGGGAGCTCGTCCACGGCGGCGCCGGCGAGGCGCAGGGCGACCCGCTCGCCCACCGTTGCAAGCTCGCGCGCGCCGCCGTGTACCTGCACCCCACGCACCCGCAGGCGCCGGCCGGTGGGCAGCGCGAGCAGCTCGTCACCCGCCTTCACGCTGCCCCAGCGCGCCGTCCCGGTCACTACCGTGCCCGCGCCCGGAAGCGAGAACACGCGGTCGGCGGCGAGCCGAAAGGGCCGGTGCGGCTCGCCGCGGCGCACCACCCCGCGGGCGCAGGAAAGCAGCGCCTGGCGCAGCTCGGCGATCCCGGCGCCGCTGCGGGCCGAGCAGGCGATGATGGGCGCCGCGCACAGCGGGCTGGCGGCGAGCAGCTCGGTGAGCTCCTCGCGCTCGAGCTCGAGCAGCTCGTCATCGACGAGGTCGGACTTGTTGAGGGCGACGACCCCGCCTTGCACGCCCAGGAGAGCGAGCACTTCCAGATGCTCGCGGGTCTGTGGCATCACCCCTTCGTCGGCGGCGACCACCAGCAGGGCGCGGTCGATCCCGCCGGCGCCGGCGATCATCGTGTGCACCAGCCGCTCGTGGCCGGGCACGTCGATGAACGAGACCTCGAGCTCGCCGGCCGGGTCCGAAAGCGGCGCAAACCCGAGCACCAGCGTGATGCCGCGCCGCTTCTCCTCGGGCAGCCGGTCGCAGTCCACCCCGGTGAGGGAAGCCACCAGCGAGGTCTTGCCATGGTCGATGTGGCCTGCGGTGCCAAACACGACGGCGCGCATGGGCGCCAGTGTAACGGGCGGCAGTTACCGCGGCGAGCAGGGAGCGAAGCAGCGATCAGCTTTCAGCAGTCAGCACTCAGCTTTCAGCACTCAGCTTTCAGCGATCAGATTTCAGCGATCAGCTTTCAGCCCCCCCGCAAGCGCTGCAGGCGGCCACCAAGCCTGCCGAAACGCTCACCAGCCGGGCGTAGGCGCTGTTTGCTGAAGAACGGAAATCAAGGACGGCGCCTCATGCATCAGGGTCGGCCCGCTGCGCCACCCACCAGCCCCTGCTCCATTTGGCCGGGTAGGGCACCGCTTTGAGCTGAGAGCTGATGGCTGAGAGCTGATGGCTGAGAGCTGACAGCTATCCGTCGCGGCTACTATTTATACTGGCCGCGGAGGACGTCTTGGCGCTCGAGCAGGAAATCAAGCTGCCGGTGGAGTCGCTGGCCCTCGTGCGCGAGGCGCTTGTTCGCGCGGGTGGACGGCTGGTCACGCCGGAGGAACTCGAGGAGAACTGGGTGCTCGACCGGGCCGACGCAGCGGTGGTGCGCTCCGGCCAACTGCTGCGGGTCCGGCGCTGGGGCGCTCGGGCGTGGATCACCCACAAGGGGCCGGCGACGGTGGCGCACGGGGTCAAGAGCAGGCGCGAGCTGGAGGTTGAGGTGAGCGATTCCGGCGCCGCGCTGGAGCTGTTCGCGGCGCTCGGCTAGGGCTGTGGGCGGCGCTACCAGAAGCGCCGCGAGACCTGGGAGCTCGACGGCATCTCGGTCGCGCTCGATGTGACGCCGATGGGGAGCTTTGTCGAGCTCGAGGGTCCGGGCGCCGAGCTCGCGGTGCTGGCGCGGAGGATTCATCTCGATCCCGGACGAGCGCTGGGAGGAACCTACCTCGAGCTCTGGGAGGGCTACCGCGCCTGCCACCCCGAGGTCCCCGCCGACATGGTTTTCGCGTGAACGGGATGCTGCTGGCCGCGGGGATTGGCGAGCGGATGGCGCCGCTCTCCGACCTCGTGGCCAAGCCGGCGCTTGAGGTCCTCGGCGCGCCGCTGCTGGCGAGCTCGCTCGCGCATCTGCGGCGGTGCGGCTGCGCGCCGGTGGTGGTCAATCTCCATCGCCACGCGGAAGCGGTCGAGGCGGCTGCAGCCGTTACTGCCGGTGACTTGCCGCTGGCCTTCTCAAGGGAACCGGAGCTGCTCGGCAGCGCAGGTGGCATTGCCGCCGCGCGCGCCAGTTTCGCGCCCGGCCCGGTGCTGGCGGCAAACGCGGACGTCTGGGCCGAGCTCGATCTCGAGCCGCTCATCGAGCGGGCCTCGGCTGGCACGATCGTGCTGGCCCTCATGCCGCACCCGGACCCGCAGCGCTGGGGTGCGGTGAAGCTCGACGCCGGCCTGGTCACAGCCTTCCTGCCCCCCGGCGGCAGCGCCGAGGGGCAGCCCTACCTCTTCACCGGCTTCCAGATCATCGGCGAGCAGGTGCTCGCCGAGCTCCCTGAGCCGCCAGCGCAGATTCAGACGGTGTGGCGGCTGCTGCTGGCTGCGGGTCGCCTGCACGGGGCGGTGGTGCGCGGCGCCTGGCGCGAGGCGGGCAGCCCGGCCGCCTACCTCGATCTCGTTCTCGACCTTCTTGGCGGCGCGGTCTGGACCCACGCGGAGGCGAGGGTGGATCCGGGCGCCAGGCTCGAGCGCACGGCCGTCGGCCGCGGCTGTCACGTGAGCGTTGGCAGCCACCTCGTGGACTGCGTGCTCACCGCCGGCGCCACCGTCGGTCCCGGCTGTGCACTCCAGCGCTGTGTGGTTGCCGGCCCCGTCGTCTTGGCCGGCGCTGGCAAGGCCAGCGACGCCCTCTTCCTGCCCGCGGGCCGCTACCCGCTCCGGTAAGCGGGGGTTTCTCGGCCCGATTCCTCCGGCCGGAGGGTGTCTTCTTCCTTCCCTTGACAAAACCATTTTCGCGCCCTATCGTAGTAGTGTTATGGTTGACTATGACAATAGGAGGCGCTCATGAACGTGACTTTTCGCCTCGACCCCTCCTCGGGTGTCCCGTTCTACCGCCAGATCATCGACCAGATCCTGGCCGGGATCGCCACTTCCTCGCTTCGGGCCGGCGACCAGCTCCCCACCGTGCGCGCCCTCGCGGTCGACCTAAAAGTGAACCTGAATACCGTGGCGAAGGCATACAAGGAGCTCGAGATTCGGGGCGTGCTGGCGACCCAGCAGGGGACCGGGACATTCATCGCCGCCAAGGAAGTGAGGCGGGACGAGCTCGAGCGGCGCCGGCAGGTAGTGCAGCTCGCCGACGAGCTCCTCGCCCGCGCCGGGCGACTCGGCCTGCCACCAGAGGAGCTGGTGGCGGAGCTCAAGGAGCGGCTGGAGGGAGGACGTTGATGGCAGCGATGTTGCGCTGCGCCGGCGTGGCGTTGCTGCTGGCCGGCGTGCTCGCCGAGGTGCAGCGGACGATTCCCGCCCCCGGCATCGCCGTCGTGCTTGGTGTGTGCCTGGGCGCCTATACATGGTTTCTGGCATCGACGCGACGAGCGAACGAGTGAGTCCGAAAGGAGGACGAGATGTTTCCAGTGATTCCCATCGTGAAGAAGAAGAAGAAGGACGACGAAAGACCGCCCCAGGAGGGAACGGCGCCCGGGCAGCCAATCGCGGCCGCCGATTCGCGACGCTTCGTCAACGGCGTCTCGGCCACCGCGGCAACTATCGTGTGGGTGGCCGGCGTGATTGCCGCGGCCGTTACGGCGGAGGTCACCAGGGCAAGCGATGCCACGGTCTTTGCCATCGCTTTCGGCAGCGTTCTGGCCGGCCTCTACCTGATGTTCGCCCTCAAGGTGGCGAACCAGTGGGAGAAGGCGGTG
>JAZDGE010000342.1:0-9608 GCA_043807175.1 Acidobacteriota bacterium | reverse complement strand
CTCTTCACCCCGGAAGCGCGCGCCCAGGGGTTGCCCCGGCCGCGCGGAATTCTTCTGATGGGCATGTCGGGATGTGGCAAGTCCCTGGCGATCAAGGTAATTGCCACGGAATGGAAGCTCCCGCTGTTTCGCCTCGACATGAATCTGGTGTTCGCCGGCGTGCACGGCTCGCCCGAGTGGGTGTTCCATCGTGCGCTTTCGGGCGTCGAGGCGGTGTCGCCGGCGGTGCTCTGGATCGACGAGGTCGAGATGGGTATCGCCGGCTATCAGGAGGGCGAGACCGGCTCGCTCACCCGCATCTTCTCGAGCTTCCTCACCTGGATGCAGGAGCACAAGGGGGATGTGTTCGTCGCCGCCACCGCCAACCGAATCGCCCTGCTTCCCGCCGAGGTGATCCGCAAGGGCCGCTTCGACCAGGTCTTCTTTGTCGAGTTGCCGAACGAGGAGGAGCGCAAGGAGATTCTCACCATCCACATGCGCCGCAACGACCTCGATATCGGGCGCTACGACCTCGTGTTGCTCGCCTCGGCCACCCGCGGCTGGAACGGTGCCGAGATCGAGCAGGCGGTGATCTCCGCGCGCGTCGCCTGCTTCTCCGAGGGGCGAGCCGTGGACGAGCGCGACCTGCTCACCTCGATGGGACAGATCGTGCCGCTCTCGACCACGATGGCGGAGCAGATCAAGGCGATCCGGTCATGGGCGCGCACCCGCGCGCTCCCGGCCACAACGCCTGGCCGGCCGGAGATGTAGGAGAGAAGAAGCTATCAGCTTTCAGCGCTCAGCTTTCAGCCTTCAGCGCTCAGCTCTCAGCTCTCGGGTTCCGGACGACGCCCAAGAAAGTCCCCGATGGAGTAACCACCTTGTCGGCGAGTGGACGAAAGGAAGCGCCCTCTGGTGGCTATCTCCTGCCCAAGTACGCCTCCGCCCCCGCGGACTGCTGGCATTCGATCGATGCGAGGAGATTGCAGTCCAGCGGTGGCAAGTCGCTGATTGCTGAAAGCTGACTGCTGATGGCTGACTGCTGATGGCTGCAAACCAACCGCTTGCTACGGCGCCGCTGAAGGTGGCGCAGGGGGCGGCTCGCCGCCCTTGACCACGATGATGCTGGCGTCGCTGTCTGGGTCGGGCAGCGGCGGGGCGCAGGTGCGGGGCCGCGGCCCACCGTGGCTGGCGAGCAGGTCGAGCAGCCACTTCTCTTGCGTCCGGCGCGAAAGGCGGAGCTTGCTGCCGGCGTGGGGGGCAGCGAGGCAGAAGACGAGCTCTCCATCGGCCGTGTTCGCGAACCCCGCGATCACCGAGACGCCGCCGTCGGTCGAGGTGAGCGTGCCGGTCTTTCCCATTACCGAGGTGGCGTATGCCCCGCTCGCCAGGAGCGGAAAGAAGCGGGTGACGGTGCCGGGATCGCAGCCGGCCACCGAGAGCATCGACTCGACGGCGAGGCCGGCCTTGGTGCAGGTCTCACGAAACTCACGCAGCAGCCTCACGATGGTGCGCGGGGTGAGACGGTTCGTGCCCAGCCCCGAGGTGGTCTCGAAGCTGACGGTCTCCGGCGCCGCCGCACAGCGCAGGGTGATCACCGAGCTCAGCTCGTCGACCGGCCCGAGGAGCTTTCCAACCCGCTCGATGTCGTTGTTCGAAAAGCAATTGAAGCGGCGCAAAGCGCTTGCGAGCGGCTCCGAGCGGTGGACCACGAGCAGCTCCCCCGTGCTCGCCTCACCGTCCACGCCGACCCCGCCGGCAACCCCCACGCGCGGCGGCCGCGCCGGGTCGAACCCGCGGCGCCGCGCCAGCTCACGCCAGGCCCGGCGCAAGTCGCCGTTCCATCGCTTGGGATCGAGCGCCTGGCGCAGTCTGGTGGCCATCGCCAGACCCCGCTGGAACGGATCCGCGTTCGTTCCCGCCGACCCATTCTCCCAACCAATGAAGAACTTGCGGCTCACGATCAGGGGCCCGCGGACCTCGCGGACACCGATTTGATTGAGCGCCAGCGCAACCAGGAACGCGTTTTCCGCGTGAAAGTCAGGATCGCCGGCCCCAGTCACCACGAGATCGCCGCGCAGAACTGACCACTTGGGGTCGAGCTGGCCACGCGCTGAGAAGCGGGTCTCGAATCGAAGGTCCGGCCCCAGGCGCTCGAGCGCCCACAGCGAGGTGGCGACCTTGACCACCGATGCCGGGTTGATCGGGGTGTCCGCCTCGCGGCTGTCGATCGCCTCCCCGGCCAGCGTTTCCACATGCCAGACGAGCTGCGGGGGCACGGGCGGCCGCCGCGTTCGCCGGGTCGGACGAGCCGCCTCGCCAGGCATTCCAGCAAGCAGGCTGAGGGCGACAAGCGCCAGCGACAGTGTCCGCCACATCCTCACGAGGGGGGATTGTAACCCAGGCGCCGGCTGCATCGAGCCCCTCGCAACGTATACTTGCGTCGTGAACATCGTGAGCCCTCCCGATGTGGTCCTGCTGGCACGATGGTCGATCGGCGTCCAGCTTGGGGTGGTGTGCCTGCTGGCCGCGTTCTTCGGCGCTCTCGCACGAACGATGCGGCTGGCCGAGGTCCGCCTCTGGGCGATCGCGTGGGCCGCCGACGCCTTGGCCCTGGCGGCGGTTTTCGGGACCGCTTTCCTGAGCCCGCCGATGGCGGTGGCGCGAATCGGTCTCACAATCTACGCCGGCGCCAAGACCGCGTATGTCCTGCTGCTCGTCGCTGGCGCCCGCCACCACTTGCAGCCGGGCGCCGAGCTCCGGCTCCGACCCCGGCTGGTGCTCCCGCTGATTGCGGCCTGGAGCCTCGCCGTGGGGGTCTTCGCGCCCCGAATCGCCCACGCGCAGATCGCACAGGCCATGATGGTGGCAGGTATGCTGCTCTTCGGGGCGGTCTGGGTGCTCCGCCACCCCCGGACGCCGCGTTCCCGCTGGCTCGGCTGGGGGCTACTGGCGGAGGGGCTTCTCTTTCTGCACTACATTCCTCTGCTGGCGCCAGTGCTCTGGAACGCCCCGCCGATGGGCGCGTACTTGCGGTACACATCGTTTTTCGATGCTGGCGCCGAGCTCTTCGTTGGCCTGGCTATTCTGGTCGCGCTCGAGGGCTCCACCACGGAGCACCTGCGCCACCTCAACCGGGAGCTCGAGGAGTCGCAGGAGCGCCTGCGCCTGCTCGTGGACCTCGACCCGCTCACCAAGCTCGTGAACCGGCGCGGCCTGCGCACCGAGCTGCAGCGCGTCAAGCCCACCGGCGCCGCGATGATTTTCATTGACCTCGATGGGTTCAAGGCGATCAACGACCGCTACGGGCATCTGGTGGGCGATGCCTGTCTGCAGAAGGTCGCCAGCGTGCTGCAACACAACTTCCGCGCCGAGGATACGATCTTCCGTTGGGGGGGCGATGAGTTCCTGGTGATTGCGCCGGGCCTCGACTTCGAAGGGGCATGGCGCCGGGTTTCCGACTGCCGCCAGGACCTCGCCCGCGCGGGGGTCCAGGGGCTGCCCTGCTCGGTCTCGGTCGGCATCGCGATGCTTGCCCCCAACGGCGAGCCAGAGGTGGCGCTCAAGCAGGCGGACGAGCAGATGTACGGTGACAAGAACCGCTTCCGCTCGCGCGCCGTGAGCCTGGACACCTGGTACTAGAGACGGCTTTCCCCCGCCCAACCACCCAGCCATTGGCTGTTGGCTTTTGGCTTCCCCGCCCGCCCAACTGGCTTTCAGCATTCGGCTCTCAGCGGTCAGCTATCTATGTTCTTCCAGGTACCTGAGATCCTCTGGCGAAAAGTACAGCGCGTCGAAACGAGCGAGGAGCTCGCGCAGTTGGCCCGGGATCGCCGAATCGACGGTCTGCTTGGCCTTCATGCTGGTGACCAACAGGCCGTGGAGCGCGGCAAGTTGGTCGGCGAACTTCTTGGCGGAAGCGGGATCATCGCCTGCCGGCGCCTTGATCCGCTGGCGCAAGAAGTACTCGCTCGCCAGCTCGGCGATCAGATCGGCGTGCGTGTCCTTGTTCTCGATCCAGCGCACCAACTGATTCACGTCAACCGGCGCCGTCTTGCCGGCCAGCTCCTGGATCCCCTTGATGGAACGTTCGATCGTCGTGATGTGCTCGGCGAGCAAGCGCGCGCGCAGCAGGTCGTCGTAGATCCCGCACGGCACTTGACAGTGCGCCCCCGCCGGGACGCTCGCAACCGATGCCGCCGCCAATACCACTCCAGCCAGCACGGATTTCTTCATTTCTCGCCTCCGAGAACCACGCAGTTGCGTGGCCTTCCATTCGAACAGGCGGCACGCGAGAGAGATTCCGATGCACCAACTTGCAGGGCTTGGCGGCGGGCGGGGGCGAGCCCCGTACTTACGAGTCGCTCCGACTAGCAAGCCCCCGAACCTTGTTTCTTGGGTGGGCGGGAGCTGGATCCCATGGGCGTCAATCTTCACTGGGTCAGCGCCTCTGGGGCCTGTCCCCTGTCCCCTGGGCGGCTGGGGGCCGGAGCCCGGAGCCCTGTCCTTTCCCCGCTACAATCCCCCAATGACGCTGCGACGGAAGCTCGCCTGGATCGCGATGCTCTACTTCGCCGAGGGGCTGCCGTTCGGCATCGCCTACGACGTCTGGCCGGTGTACTTCCGCGTGCACGGGGTGTCGCTGACCGAGATCGGGCTGATGAGTCTGCTCTCGCTGCCATGGACCTGGAAGATGCTGTGGGCGCCCGCCGTCGACCGATTCGGCGCCCGGCAGAGCTGGGTTGCCGCCTGCCTGCTGGCCCTGGGCGGCGCAACGCTGGCATTCATTCCGCAGGATGCCGCGCACCCGACCTGGCTGCTCTGGGCGGTGATGCTCGCCTTCACGACCGCCTCGGCGACCCAGGACATCGCCATCGATGCCTACGCCGTCGATGTCTCGACTCCAGCCGACAGCGGCGCGATCAACGGCGTGCGGGTGTCGGCCGCGCGGGTCGCGATGCTCGTGGGCGGCGGTGGCATGGTGGCGCTGGCCGCCGTCACGGGCTGGATGCCGCTGTGGCTCGCCCTGGCGGCGCTGTTCGTGATCCTCTCGTTGATCTCGCTGGCGAGCCCCCGCGTCGCACTCGACAAGGCCGCCCGTCGAGATCCCCTGAGGCCTGTCCTGCGCTGGCTCTTTCGTCTCGAGATGTTGCCGATCCTCCTCTTCGTGCCGCTCTTCAAGCTCGGCGACTCGACCTTGGGACGGATGGTCAAGCCATTCTGGGTGGACCGCGGCTACTCCCTCCCCGAGATTGGCCTCATCTCGGTCACGCTCGGCGTCGCGCTCACGATTCTCGGCGCCCTCGCCGGGGGCTGGTTCACCACCCGCTTCGGCATCTTTCGCGGGCTCCTCTGGCTCGGCCTCGCCCAGGCGGTTTCGAACCTCGGGTACGTCGCGGTGGCCGCCCTCGACCTTCCCCGCGAGAGCATCTACGTTGCGTCGGTTATCGAGTCCTTCACGCAAGGGCTGGGCACCGCGGCGTTTCTCTCGCTGCTCATGAACCTGTGCAACAAGGAGCACGCCGCCACACAGTACGCCTTGCTCTCCGCTCTCTTCGCACTGACTCGCGACGTCGCCGGCGCATTCACGGGCATTGGTGTGGAATCGCTCGGCTGGACGACCTACTTCGGCGCCACTGCGGCGCTGGCCTTGCCCGGCCTCCTACTCCTCCCGCTCATTCGACGCCACATCAGGGAAAAGGCGCCCGCGGCTCAGTAGACCACCTTGAGCGTGTCGGGGCAGAACACGCCATCCTCGGCCCGATGGCCGTGCACATAGGGGCGAAAAGGCGCGCGCCCGGTCTCGTCGCCATGGAACGACCCGTCACGCAGCTCCATCCATCCCGGATGCCCGTCAACGCCAAGCTCACCATCACCCTGGACATCTCCCTCGGCGACGAACCCCTCGCCGACGAGTCGGCCGCGCACGTGCAGATCGCTCGGGTAGTCGCCGCGCCGCGCGTGGATCGAGCCATCCCCGAGCAGCAGGTAACCGGCGATGCCGGCCTCGGCCGCTTGATGGCCGACTCGATCCGGGCTTTCTTGGACGGCCGAAGTGCAGCTTGCCAAGGCAAATGCGAGGGTGAGCAGCAGGAAGTTTCGGCGCATCGCCAGCCTCCGGTGCGGGGGCGGGAGGTGGCGGTCCTGACCCTGGCTTGGAGGCCCCCACCCCATCCCTCCCCCGCGAGCGGGGGAGGGAGCTTGAGTTGTTGCTTCGCTCACCCTTCCCCCCCGGCCCCCGCAGGCGGGGGAGGGGGAGGGGCGGAGATGGGGGGAAATAGTGCAGTAAAGTGATTGTGGAGTGAAAGTTGAGTTGCAGGGTCGGCGCGAAGGTCCCTCCCCCTGGAAGGGAGAGGCCAGGAGGGGGTGGATAACAGGTGATGGCGGTCGATCACCGCGGCAGCTCGTCCAGGTAGATGACATCCGCCTTCTCCTCGGTCGGCCCCGCCACCACCCGCTGCCCGCCAGCAAGGCGCCACGTCAAGGTCGTGGTGTATGCCGGCGCCTGCGGGTCCTGGTAGATGATGAGACGGGTCTCAACTGTTCCCGCCGTAGAACGCACCGTCGCCGTCGCAGTTCGCGTGATGCTTCCCGCCCGGTACGCGATCTCGGCCAGCACGTCACGCACGCCCTGCTCGCGCAGAAAGTCAGGGTCGGAAAGCAAGAGCAACGCCCGCGGCCGCAACGGCGGCTCCAGCACCAGCGCCCCCGCGCTCGTGCGCTGCCACGCCGTCTCGATCACCGGCCCGCCGGCGTAGCTCCAGCGCACCCGGATGTCGTAGTCGAGCCAACGCGTCCGGTTGTCGTCCTGATCCCAGCCGTAGACCAGCGTCGGCGGTGTCCCGCTGGAGAACTCGTGCCGCGAGATGGTCGCCTCATCCAGCGTCTCCTTGCCGCTCTGGTGCACCTTGCGCAGGGTCACCGTGACGCTGTTGAGCATCGCCGCGAACGCCTCCTCCCCCTGCACGTCGACCGTGACCGGGATCTCCCGCTGCTTGAACACCGGGTCGTCCAGGTTGACCCGCCGGAAGTAGCGCGGGTTGCTCATCAACGGCGAGAGATCACCGATATTCGCCGCGAAGCGCACCGGGATCTCGGTCCGGATCCACTGCTTCAGGTTGAAGGTGAACGCACCCTTGCGCTCGACCTTGCGGTAGCGAAACGACGCGATGATCCCCGACCTCGTCTGCTGCTGCCCCCGCGCCGCCGCGGTCGCCGCCGGAGTCGGTGTACGCCCCGCCCCTGCCGCCGGCGTCGGCGTCCGTCCCGCCGCTGCTGCCGCCGGTGTACGACCCGCTGCCGCAGCCGGCGTCCGAGTCGCAGCCGCCGATGGCGTCCGGGCGGCCGCCGCCGTGAAGGGCGAGGGGATCGCAGAGCGCTCTCGCGTTGGCTGACTTCCAGGCGACGGCGTCGCGGCAGCAGGCGTGCCGCCGGCTTCGGGCTCGGCGGTCGCTCCCTCGCTCGGACTGGTCGCAGCGCCGCCTGCACTCGCGCGGTTCCTCAACGCGGCATAGGCGTCGCCGATCTGGGTGGAGAGAGGCCAACGTTCCGCTCTCGGAATTGTCGCGGGTGCCTCGGAAAGTGCCCGCCTTGCCGCCTGCATGGCCTCGTCCTGCGACCAACCGGGGCTCTCGGCAATGGCGCGATCGAGGGATTCCAGGGCGGGACCTCTTTGCCCCAGCATGAGGTGGCAGAGGGCAAGGTTGAAAAGCACGCGCGGATGAGAGCAGATTGCCTGGGCTTGCTCGAATACCCGCGCAGCATCGCGGTACTGCTCTCGATCGACAAGGGCAAGCGCCCTGTCAAAAAGCCGTGCGGCCTCCTCACAACCCGCCGAGGCCGTGGACCTCGGAGTTGCCACGGGCTCTGGCTCGGGTCGCGTTGCACGGCCCTCGCCGGCCGGCGGCCCCACCTCGCCCCCCTCGACGAACGAGCTCGTCTCGCCGAGTTCTTGAGTGCGCCCTGCGGTCTCCGTCGGAGAGGGTCCCGGCCGGCCGGCCTGCTCCCACATGTGCCGCGCCTCGCTGAGCGATTCCTGGAGGATCTCTCGGGAATCAGCCGGGATCGTGGCGGGCGCCTGCGCGATGCTCTCGCGCGCGCCCTGCATTGGCCCGTAGTCGCGCAAGCCAGGCTCGCCCGAGAGGTAACGGTCGAGAGACGACAGCGCCGGACCACGACGGCCCGCCATGACCTGGGCATGGGCAAGCGCCCACAGCCCGGCGCGGCTGTAGTCGAGGCGCTGCGCCTCCTCGTAGAGACTGATCGCCTCGTCCCAGTGGCCTGCGTCGATCTGGATGAGGGCCTCGTTGGCGAGAAAGGCCGCCCGGTCTGCGGCTGTGCGAACCGAGGGCGGTGGCGTTGCCGGCGGATGCGGCGCGGCGAGGAGGACGCCGCCGCTGCGCCAGGCGACGCGCCGCGGCCACCCCGCCTCCGCCACCAGCCACGAGGCCGGAGGCTGATCGAGCAGCCACGACGTCTGGCCGCCCCGCCCCTGCTGCTGCCACTCGCTCCCGTACGCCTTCCACAACCGGTCCAGTGGCGACTGCTGCCCCGCCGCCCCCATGCTCTCCAGCGCCGCCGCCCCCAGGTTGTCGAAGAGCTGCTCCCGCGCCAGATCCAGCGCCAGCTCTTGAATGCTCTGCCACTGCGACGGCGGCACCCCCTTCAGCTCCACCTTGATCGATCCGTTGTCCCGCATCTTCTGCAGCAGCACGTCAACCTCGATCGCAATGAACGAGAGCCTCCCCGCCGCTTGCACCTGCATCGTCTGGTTCGCCCGCTCCCAGTCGATCGCCATTGCCGCCTCGACCGGGTTGCGATATCCGGAGACCGTCATCTCGAAGTTGACCGAAATGTCTGGCGTCCTCTGCTTGAAGCTCTCCCACAGAATCGACGCCCCCTCCGGCGTGAGGTGCATCGAGACCGCCGCCTTGTGCCCCGCCATGACCGGTGCGTTGCCGACTCCCACCACCCGCCGCGACAACCCCGCCTGCGGGTCGTTGAGCGCCGTGACGAGCGCAAAGGTCCCCTCGCTGTAGCTCACCGGACCCTGCAACTGCGCCCCGGGCTTCTTGCGCGCCAGATCCGACTGCGCCCGCCTCACCTGGTCCTGCGGCACGTCGTACGCGACCAGGAAGTGCGCGATCCCTCCCCCCGGCGCCTTCGCGATCCCGCCCTCGCCCTTGTGCTCCGGCGTGACGTACATCAAATACGAGAACTGCGGGTTGCCATCCGCATCCATCACCAGGTGCGGCTGGTCCGGCAGGTAGTACCAGGTCGTGGGATCGCCCTGCACCGGGTAGCACTTCAGCTCGCCGCACTGCACCATCTGGTCGAGCAGGATCTCCTGCGCGCCGGCCTGGTACGCCACGGCGAGGGCGAAGAGAACCGCCAGGGCAACGCCACGGCGAAAGCGCCTTTGGCGCAGGGGTCCGGGGTCCGGGGTCCGGGGTCCGGCCCCCACCCAATGCAGAGACGGGGTCCGGGGTCCGGGGTCCGGGGTCCGGGCCACCACCCAATGCAGAGACGGGGTCCGGGGTCCGGGGTCCGGGGTCCGGGCCACCACCCAATGCAGAGACGGGGTCCGGGGTCCAGGGTCCGGGGTCCGACGGCTGCCACGCTTTGTCGCT
>JAZDGE010000341.1:0-6877 GCA_043807175.1 Acidobacteriota bacterium | reverse complement strand
CGTTCCACCGGAGAGACATCCCAAAGGGTACGCTGCTCGCAATCCTCCGGCACGCCGGGCTGGACAAGAGCGATCTCGGCTGACTGGCGACGCCCACGATTTCTATGCACTTGACGAGAGCAAGCACGAGCTGGCGGTTCGACTCCAGGTCCGTCCGGGCGCGGCCCACGACAAACGCCATTGCCTCTTCCCCGGCATCGAGCATGTGCCGGAGGCGGACGACATCAGGTTCGAGCGTACTGAACCTCCGCTTCGGCAAGGATATGAGAACGGAAGTAGCGGGACAGCTCGTTCGGGGTGCGCAGGTCGACGTCCCTGCCGAGAAGCTCGGACAGCTCGTTCTGAATCGATGCAAGGCGGATGAGCCCGATCCGCGCATCGGCCTCGAACTCGACGAGGAGATCGAGATCGCTGCCGGGCCGGTCGTCACCATGCAGAACCGAACCAAACAACGCAAGCCGCCGGATCTGATTTCGGCAGCAGAAATCAGCGAGTAACGCGCGGTCCAAGAGTGGCCTCGGCATCTAGCTCACCGTGGGAAGCATAGCATCGGATGTCGTCCATCGCTTTGGGGGCGGGGAAGCACCACCGACCCTGCCCGCGGCAGCCGGCGGTGAGCGATCGGGTCCGCGGCCCGGTTCACCGCCGAAGGCCGGCCGGGGGCCGTCTCATCGTGACCTGGCGAGACGGAAGCCGACGCCGCTCGCCTGGCCAGCGGCCGAAGTGGAGTTGCGCTGTGCCGAGCGGCTGAGGCCGGCGGCGTTGAACCAACTGCCGCCGCGGTAGACGCGCGAGGAGCCTGGCGGCGCCTCCCACGCGCTGCCGTCCACCGGAGCTCCCGTGTAGCTGTCGTGAAAGGAGTCCTGCACCCACTCCCACACATTGCCGTGCATGTCGTACAAGCCCCAGGTGTTCGCGAGCTTCTGCCCGACCGGGTGGGTGGTGGTTAGAGCGTTGCCGCACCACCACATGAACTCGGCGTGCGTCGCGCAGGGGAAGCACGAGTCCGTGCACTCCAGCACATCGCCGTGCGAGAACCGCGTCGCGCTCCCCGCCCGCGCGGCGTACTCCCACTCTGCCTCCGTCGGCAGCCGGAACTTGGTCGTGCACACAAGCTGATTGAGCTTGTCGATGAACCCACCGGGGGCCGTAATGTCGTTCCAGCTCACCCGCTCCACCGGGCACGTGGGACCGCAGCTCGAAAACCGCGACGGGTTCGAGCCTGTCACCGCCTGCCACTGGGCTTGCGTCACCTCGTACTTCCCGAGGTAGAAGTCCTGCGCGATCACCACCTCGTGCTGCGGCATCTCGTACGGGCTGCCGCCGCGCTCGTCGGCCGTGACCCCCATGGCGAACGGCGACCCGCCGAGAATGCGCACCAGCACGAGCGGCACGCCGCCCGGGAGGGTGACGGTGATCTCGGCGTCAGGCGGTCGCGCGTACAAACGCCGGCGTAGGCGATGGACCGCAGGTGCTTGGGCGGCCACGCCCGCCGCAGGGCCTGCGTCGCTGACGAGTGCGAGCACCGCCAGGATCGCGAGCGTGCGGCCCGCTCGGCGGCGGGAGCGAGCCCCACTCGCCTGCCCTGCGCCAGCCGCGAGGATTGCTCGCGATCGCATCTCCGCAAATCTTAGTACTCCCGGTCGGAAATACAGCGACGCAACGAGGACGCCGATGCGCCGCGCCCTACCCGCAGCCGCCGCTCGGCGTCACCGCAAGAGGCCGCGGACCCGGTCGTAGACCTCGCGGCGGTGGCCCACGGCGACCACGAGGATCTCCAACACATCGCGGCGGATCCGATAGATGATTCGGTAGTCGCAGGTGCGCCACGAGCGCAGACCCTTGAGGGTGAGCTGCAGCGGCTTGCCGCGTTCCGGTTCCGCCTGCAACTTCTCGACCGCCGCACGAACTCGTCGCTGCACCCGGCGGTCGAGGCTGCGAATCGCGCGGGCGGCGCTAGCGGTGTAGAGGATCGTCCAGCTCACGCCACAGCTCCTCGTGGCTCACCACATCGCGGCGCTCGGCATCGGCCAGCCCGTTTGTGATCGCCTGCGCCAGCTCGGAGTCGGCCAGAATCTCGAGCGTCTCCAGCAACCCCTCGTACTCATCGAGCGGCAGGAGCACACCGACCGGACGGCCCGAGCGAGTGATCGTGATGCGCTCGCCCAGCTCCTCAACCTCCTTGAGCAGGCGGGCAAGATGGGTCTTCGCCTCCGAAAGAGGCACGGTGGTCATCGGCACCTCCAGACCATATCTTAGACCATGTTTCTGGTCCTGTCCTTACCCTGCCAGCCAGTGCTACCCGTGTTGGCGGCCACGACCCGCCTCGCCCGAATGAGTCGCCGAACGACTAACGGTCGTTGCTCCCGCCACCGGTGAGCGCCTCGACACGGCAGGGCGCCGCGCCCTGGGCGGCTGGGAGCGAGCGCGTTCAGGACTCTGGCGTCTTCTGGGTTGCAGGCCTGCGTCAGCGACGGGACTTCCGCTCCTCACGGATGAGCTCGAGCTCGGCGACGGCTTCGAGGTCGCGCGGCCGGCCTGCCGCACGCTTGACCTCGATGAGCTTGTCGAGGCCGAGGCAGAGACACCTCTTGCCAAACAGCTCGATCTCGATGCAGTGTGGCGCGAGGTCCTCAAAGCGGCCGCCACCGACGATTTCGCCTAGTAAGTCGATGGCGCCAATGCCGGTCGTCAGCGTGAAGTTGAGCCCGCGCCGCAACGTCGTGGCCTCCCAACGGAACGGCAGGCCGGGCGGGACATCTCTCAGGTACGGAGCGAACGGCGCCAGGGCGGCCACCACCCGATCGAGGTTTGAGCCATCCCTCGCGTAGACGATATCCACATCGCGAGTGAGGCGGCTCGAGCCGTGAACCGTCGCCGCGACGCCGCCGACCAGGACGAAGTCCACGCAGCCATCGATGAGAGCCCGAAGCAGCCTCGCGAAGTCAGTCATGGCGACTGCGCGCGCTCACCGGCGCGCCTCAGCTCCTCGGCGAGCTCGAGCAGCCGCTGCAGATTCGCCAGGCGCTCTTCGACGCTCAGGGAGAGGTTCTCGACGATCAGGCTGCGGTCAATCCCCTGGCGATAGGCGGCGACCACGGGGTCCTCGTCCGCCGACTGTGCCGACAAATCGTCCCGCGCTGACGGGCGCTCGCTGGCTCCTCTTCCCACATCTTTGATTATAGGCGCGGCGGCGCTGCACAACGCGCGTGGAAACCACGGCGTTTGCGAGCGAAGGTGAGCTTCGCTCGATTCGCGGCTAAACTCTACGGCGTTCGGGAAGCGCTGCGGCGGAGGTGGTGCTGCGCACCGGCGGGGAGGTGGTCGGACATGTTCTTCCTGGAAGAGCGGCGCAGGCAGGGACACAAGCCATGAGCGGGCGGGTGGCGGGGCTGATCGCCCATCCGACGTCGCTTCCGAGCCACTTCGGAATCGGGGATTTCGGCGCCGGTACGACCGGGTTCCTGGCCTGGGCGGCCGCGGCGGGTCAGAGCGTCTGGCAGATTCTGCCACTCGGGCCGACCACCGACTCCAACTCGCCTTACGGCTGCCTCTCCACGTTTGCCGGCAACCCGCTGCTGATCTCGCCCACCGAGCTGCTCGAGGACGGCCTGCTGCCGCCGTCGGCGCTTAAGATGCTGCCTGATTTCCCTGCCGATCGGGTCGACTTTGCCCCGGTCATCGCCTTCAAGCAGGCGCTCCTGCGCAAGTCCTGGCAGCATTTCCGCCGCCACGCCCCACCGCTGGCGAGGCTCGAGCTCGAGGGCTTCGTGAGTGACGCCGCGCAGCAGTGCTGGCTTGCCGACTGGTCGCTATTCATGGTCCTCAAGGACGCCCACGGCGGTGCGCCCTGGCAGGCATGGGAGCGCGACCTCCGCCAGCGCGAACCGGCGGCGCTCGCGACCGCGCGCGCCGAGCTCGCGGACGAGGTGGCCTACCACACCTTCATCCAGTTCCTGTTCTTTCGCCAGTGGAGGCGGCTGAGAGACGAGGCGCACCGGCTGGGCATCCGCATCCTCGGGGACCTACCCATTTACGTCGCCCCCGACAGCGCCGATGTCTGGGCGAGTTCGGAGTACTTCGACCTCGATGTTGACGGCAACCCGCTCAAGGTCGCCGGGGTGCCGCCGGACTACTTCAGCGCCACCGGCCAGCGCTGGGGAAATCCCCTCTACCGCTGGGACCGCCTCGAGCAGGACGGCTTCGGTTGGTGGGTCGCGAGGATGCGCGCGGCCCTGGCGCTGACGGACCTGGTGCGCATCGACCACTTCCGTGGCTTTGCCGGCTACTGGGAGGTGCCCGCAAGTGAACCCACCGCGGTCAGCGGGCGGTGGGTGCCGGGCCCAGGCCTCGAGCTCTTCACGGCCCTCCGCCGGGCGCTCGGCGAGCTCCCCATCGTGGCCGAGGACCTGGGCGTGATCACGCCCGACGTCGTCGAGCTGCGCCGGGCCCTCGGCGCGCCGGGGATGAGGGTGATGCAGTTCGGCTTTGGCGGGCTTAATGGTGACCATCTCCCCCACAATTGGGAGGTGGCCACCGCGGGCTACACCGGCACCCACGACAACGACACCACCCGCGGGTGGTTCGCCAAGGCCAGCTCGCAGGAGCAAGCGCGCGCCCTCGACTATCTCGGCGGCGAGGCCGAGACGATCGAGTGGGAGATGATCCGCGCGCTCTACACCTCGGTGGCCTCACTCGCCATCGTGCCGCTGCAGGACACGTTCAGTCTCGGCAGCGAGGCCCGGATGAACACCCCCGCCGAGGCGCATGGCAACTGGGGGTGGCGGGCGCGGCGTGAGCTCTTTCGGCCCGAGCTCGCCCGCCGCCTGCGCCGGCTGGCGGAGCTCTCGGGCCGGGCTGCGCCCCTCTAGAAAGAAATACGGGGTCCGGGGTCCGGGCTCAGGGCTCCGGGTTCCGTCTCCCCCACCCATCCAGGAGCTCGTCCGCGGGGAGGCAGGTTTTTCGTCCGCAGTGGGTCGCCAACCGCGGTGAGCGAACTGATCCCTGAAGAAGCTCGCCACCGGGGCCAGCGCCGCTACCGAGGAAACCGGCGCCGCCACCAACTGCGCAGCCGCGCCAGCAGTCGGCGCCCCCCCGGGTACATGGCGGCGAAGTGGCGCACTGCCTGAGTTGGCGCCACTTCCTCTTCGCCGTACTCCTGGCGCAGGAAGTGGAGGTGGTCCATCGTGAACAGGTAGAGGTCGGTCTCGGTCCGGCCGGGGAACTCCTCCATGATGCCCGCACAACGGATCACCTCGACCATCGGGCCGTAAACGGTGTCCCGCCACGACGACACCGCCTCGTCCCACGGGATTTCGACGCGACCGGACGTCACTCCCATGAAGTAGCGATGAACGTTGATGTGCTCCAGCAGGCGTTCGTACCCGTTGGCAAAGGTGACGCGAAACTCCTCGGGGTGAGCTGGCTCAAGACCTGTCACGTCCAGGAAGTCGGCGCGCCCTCCCTTGAGCAGCATGTCCTCGAGCGACTCCTCGGGCGCGAGCTCAACCGACGAGGCGAACTCCTTGACCATGGCTTCTATCGTGCTGGCGCCCAGCGAACGGGCGACGGAGACGCGGTGATGGCCGTCAACGACGAAGTAGGTTTCACCAACCTTGTACAGCTCCACCGCCGGGAAGCCCGCCGGCCCCTCGGCCAGCTCCTCGAGCTCGACCCAGCGCTCGCGCAAGGACTCCTCGCGCGGTAGAAAAGCGCGGTTGAACTCGCGGCCGCGTCCCAGCGTACCGACGATGCCGTCGAGCGGGACCTCCAACGTCCCGCGGTCGATGATGTTTGACAGCCGCAGCCGCTCGCGCACCTCGCCGAATGACAGCAGGTCCACCGGCCGCCCCAGCAGGTGGCGGAGGAGATCACCCATGAGCGCACGCCGCCGCGCGTCGTCAAACCCTGCCACTGCCCGTCATCGCCTGCCTTTGCCGCAAGAAGCCATGGCCGGGGGCCAGGAACTTCTGCCCTTGGCCTTCCGCCACCAGCACCTGGTCCTCCCTGGTGGCAATGAGCAGCCGGTTTTCCGCGGCAGGTCGCCCTCCCGTCGTAGAATACGCGACATGAGCGAGCTCACGAGGTTTCCGGCGAGCACGAAACAGCAGTTGGCCGCCTGCGCGGTTCTTCTTGTGCTGGCGTTCTCCTCGGGTTGTGCGGCCAGCACCGGCGCCGAGCGTGCGCCGCGCCGGCGGGGGCCGGCGGCGGTGGCGCAGTGGGACCATGCGTGGCTTGAGGGGGCCGTCTTCTACGAGATCTTCGTCCGCAGCTTCGCCGACTCCAACGGGGATGGCAACGGCGACATCGAGGGCCTGATTGCCAAGCTCGACTATCTCAACGACGGCCGGCCCGAGACCACCGCGGACCTTGGTATCGAGGGGATTTGGCTGATGCCGGTGTTCGACTCACCTTCCTACCATGGGTACGACACCACCGACTACGAGCAGATCAACCCCGACTACGGCGCCAACGAGGCCTTCAGCCGGCTCTGCCAGGAAGCCCACAAGCGCGGCATTCGCGTGATCGTCGATTTCGTGGTCAACCACAGCGGCTCGGGGCACCCGTGGTTCATCGAGTCGGCCTCCTCACCCGTCTCGCCACGGCGCGACTGGTATGTCTGGAGCCCCAGCTACCTGGGCTGGACCCAGCCCTGGGGCGGCAACTACCCGACCTGGCACGCGAAGAACGGGGCGTACTTCTACGGCGTGTTCTGGAGCGGGATGCCGGACCTCAGCTTCACCAACCCGGCGGTGCGAGCCGAGATGAAGCGCCTGGCGGCGCTGTGGCTCGATCGTGGCGTCGACGGCTTCCGCCTCGACGCCTCGCGCTACCTGATTGAGACCGGGCCGGGGCCGGGCCAGGCCGACACCCCGGA
>JAZDGE010000340.1:0-7849 GCA_043807175.1 Acidobacteriota bacterium | reverse complement strand
CGCGGTGGTGCTGGCGCTGCGTGTGAACCGCTGGAGTGAGCTGCTGCGCCGCCACCTGGCCTCCTGCCCCGGCTGCTCGGAGGCGCTGTGGGCCGGCCGGCTGCTGCTCGAGGAGGCGCGCAGCGCCGAGGGCGAGGCGTCGCTGCCGGACCCGCGCCGCATCTGGCTGGACGCCCGGCTGCGCGCGCGCGGGCTGTCGCTGGCGCGGGCCACGCGGTTCATCGCCCTCGTCCAGCGCATTGCGCTTGTCTGCGCCCTTGCGCTGGCAGCGCTGGGGACCGCCTGGCTCCTACCCCACCTCGGCCGCTGGCTCGACCGGATTCGTCCCCCGGTGCTCGCACTCGGCTCGGGCCTGGCCTTCGTCAACGGCATTATGCTGGTTTTTGCCTGCGGCTGCTTCGTCGTCCTAGCCGGCTACGCGCTCTTCATCGCCTGGCGCGACGAATCATGACGGTGGCGGGCCGACGCTCATGAGCGCAGGTACGAGGCGCCGTTGACGTCCAGGATCGCGCCGGTTGAGAACTCCGATCCTTCGGCGGCGAGAAACAGCACGGCATTGGCGACCTCCTCCGGACGGGCGACGCGGCCGAGCGGACTCTGGGCGCGAATTGCGTCGCCCGCCGCGCCTGCCAGGCGGGGCGCCACCCGCTCGGTCTCCACGAATCCAGGCGCGACCACGGTGACGAAGATCCCGTGCGGGGCGAGGCGCTGCGCGAGTGACTGGCTCATGGCGTTGAGGCCAGCCTTGCTCGCGCCGTACGCCGGCGCCTCCGGTTCGCCGCGGAAGGCGCCGCGCGAGGAGACGTTGATGATCCGTCCGCCGCCCTGCCGAATCATGACGCGGGCGGCGCAGTACGACACATTGGCCGCGGCCACGAGGTTCAAGTCAAGCGTGCGCCGCCAGGCCGCCTGCCACTCGGCGAACGACACCTCGTCGAGGCGGTGCGCCTCCCAAAGGCCGGCGTTGTTGACGAGGATATCGAGCCGGCCGAAGGCCTGGGTAACGTCGCCGACGAGGCGCTCGACCGCGTCCGGATCGGTGAGATCGGCGCGCTGGAGCAGGTGAGGGCCGCCCGGCAGGCCGGCAAGGGTAGCCTCCGCCTGCGCCTGGTGGGTGAGACACGTGATCGCCACCCGGGCGCCTCGGGCGGCAAACGCCTGCGCCACTGCCCGCCCGATCCCCCGCGCTCCTCCGGTGACAAGCACGCCTTTGCCCGAAAACTCCATGCTGCAGCTCTCCTTGCCACCCCACACAAGCGCCCCGTGGGCCGGTGACCGCGCCATCGTACTCGCCTTGCCCTGGCGCTAGGTCGGCCGCGTCCTGATGTTTTCTTGACGCGGCGGCACATGCGCTTGATGACGGCTTGATCCATCGGCTGCTGTAGTGGTCGAGGAGGAGAGGTTGGGCGACCGCAAGACCAGGAGTGGCGCCCGCGAGCGCGAAGTTGGCCGCAGGCAACACTGGGGTGAAGGAGCGGCTGAGCCCTCGCCCTCGCAAACGGACGAATCCACCGCGCCGGATCACCGGGGCGGCGATGTGAGCCCGGCGGTGAGGGTGCCGCTTCGAGAGGCGGGCAGGCTCAAGCGCCTCATCTTCGGCAGGCCACGCGACCTCTCGGACACCCATCTCTTTGAACGGCTCTCACTTGTCGCCCTCCTGGCGTGGGTCGGACTCGGGGCCGACGGCCTGTCGTCGTCGAGCTACGGGCCGGAGGAGGCATTTCGGACCCTCGGACAGCACACCTACCTCGCGGTGGGGATCGCGGCCCTGATGGCACTCACGGTGGGAGTGATCGCCGCCGCGTACAGCAGGATCATCGGGGAATTTCCGCACGGTGGTGGCGGCTACGTCGTGGCCTCCAAGCTGCTCGGCGCGCCGCTGGGCGTGGTCTCCGGCTGTGCGCTGCTGGTTGATTACGTGCTCACCATCGCGGTCTCGATCGCGGCGAGCTGCGACGCGCTGTTCAGCCTGTTGCCCGGCGGTTGGGCAGGGCTCAAGCTGGAGGTCGGGCTTGTCCTCATCGCCGCTCTCACCATTCTCAACATCAGAGGGGTCAAGGAGTCGGTGGTCATTCTGACGCCGATCTTCGCCCTCTTTCTGGTCACCCATGTCGTCCTCATTGCGGGCTGCACCGTGCTCCGCATGGGTGAAATCCCGGCGGTTGCAGCCGGCGTGCGTCAGGGGTTTGCCAGCGGGCTGCAAAGCCTCGGCCTGGGTGGCATGCTCGTCCTCCTCGCGCATGCGTACTCGCTGGGCGGCGGCACCTACACCGGCATCGAGGCGGTCTCGAACGGCCTGCCGATCATGCGTTAGCCGCGCGCCGAGACGGGCCGGCGGACGATGCTCTTCATGGCGCTTTCGCTGGCCTTCACGGCGAGCGGACTGCTCCTGTGCTACGTGCTTTTTGACGTGGCGCCAGAGGCCGGAAAGACGCTCAATGCGACTCTGGTGACGCGGTTCGCGACCGGGCTGCCGGGAGGGGCGACGCTGGTCGCGCTCACCCTGGTCGCCGAGGGAGCGCTACTCGTCGTCGCCGCTCAGGCCGGCTTTCTTGACGGCCCGCGGGTGCTCGCCAACATGGCCATCGACTCCTGGGCGCCCCATCGTTTTGCGGCGCTCTCGGAGCGGCTCACGACCCGCAACGGGATCGTGCTGATGGGCGGAGCCGCCCTCGCGGCGCTGCTTTACGCTGGCGGAAGCGTTCGCCAGCTAGTGGTGATGTACAGCATCAATGTTTTTCTTACGTTTTCGCTCTCGATGCTCGGCATGACACGACTATGGGCGGGGCGCCGTGGGCAAACGCACTGGAAGCGAAGCCTCGTCCTTTTTGTTTCTGGGCTGGCGCTGTGTGCCACGATTCTCACCGTCACCATGGTCGAGAAGTTCTGCGAAGGAGGTTGGCTCACACTGGCCGTGACCTCCGCCTGCGTGTTCCTGTGTGTACTGGTGCGCCGCCATTACCGCACAATCGCGTTCAAGCTCGCGGAGCTCGACCACACGCTGGCAGACCTGGGGCTAGGATCCCCTGCTCCCGCGAGGCACTTTGACCCCGCCAGGCCGACTGCAGCGATCCTCGTCTCCGGGTACTCCGGCCTTGGTGTTCACACCGTGCTCAACGTGATCCGGCAGTTCCCCGGCCATTTTCACAACCTCGTCTTTCTCTCCGTCGGAGTCGTCGACTCGGGCGCCTTCAAGGGAGTCGCAGAGCTTGAAGGTCTGCGCAGCGGCATCGAGGCGGAGCTGGGCAAATACGTGACTCTCGCCCGCCGCCTCGGCTTCGCGGCGAAGGCCTTCATGCGCGTCGGCACCGACCGCCTCGACGAGGCCGAGGCGCTCTGTCGCGAGGTGCAGGCGGAGCTCTCCCGCTCGACGTTCTTTGCCGGTAAGCTGATCTTCCTGCGGGAGCGCTGGTTTCATGCCATCCTCCACAATCAGATGGCGTTCTCGCTGCAAAAGAGGCTGCAGTGGCAGGGGCTTCCGATGATTATCGTGCCGCTGCGTGTGTAGCGACGCGCCGGCGCGCCGGGGTGACAGCCGATGGCGAGGGAGCGACAATCGCGCATGCAAAAGAACCAGCGCCGGCGAGCCGAAAAGCCTGCCGGCCCAAGTAGCGGGCCATCCACGGTGCCACGCCCCGCCTGGACGGGCCTGCTCGATGTGGTCCCCAGCGTGCCCTGGCTGGGCTATGGCAAGGCGGTGCTGATGGTGGCGGGAGCGGTCGCACTTTCTTGGCTGCTCTCTCGCCTGCTGGTGGAGCCCACCAACCTGGCGATGGTCTTCCTGCTCGCCGTGACCTACACCGCTGTGCGGCAGGGAGCGGGGCCGGCTGCACTGGCGGCACTTCTCGGCGTAGCGGCGCTGGATTTCTTCTTCGTCGAGCCTCACCTGACCTTTGCGGTAAGGGACACGCAGTACCTGCTGACCTTTGCTGTCATGGCCGGAGTCGGACTGCTGATCAGCCACCTTACCGCACTGCTTCGCGGCCAGGCGCAGGAGGCGCGCGAGCGGGAAAGGCGGACCGCCGAGCTCTATGCCCTGAGCCGGAAGATGACCCGTGCGGCCAGCACCGACGAGGTAGTCCGGCATGCCGCGCGGCACATCGCGGACCTGGTCGGCGCCCGGGTCGCGGTGTACCTGGCGGATTCCGCCGGGCGTCTCGAGCTGCGCGCCGTGGCGGCGCAACCCGCACTGGCGGCGAAGGGCGGCCCCGACCCAGCGCCGCGCCTGGGCGGCGGCGAGGCCGGGGTTGGCATCTTCCCCGGGCCGGAGGCCAGTCCCGGGATGCTGCACGTGCCACTCCTGGTCGGCCGGAGACCGGTCGGCGTGCTGACCGTGGCCGGGGGCCAGGGGGACGCCAGGGTGGCGTCTGACCAGCACGATCATCTCGAGGCTATCGCCAACCTTGTGGCGTTGGCGATCGAGCGGGCGCGGCTTGCCCAGGCGGCACAAGAGGCCGCGGTCGAGGCGGAGGCCGAGCGGCTGCGCTCCTCCTTGCTCGCATCGGTGTCCCACGACCTCAGGACCCCGCTCGCCACCATCGCCGGCTCCGCGGCAGCCCTGCTGGAGTCGGGCAGCGATGAGGCGACGCGAAGGGAGCTCGCCGAGTCGGTGCACGATGAGGCGCTCCGCCTCAACCGCTATGTTGAGAAGTTGCTCGCGATGACGAGGCTGGAGGCCGGAAAGGTGCGGGTGAACCGGGAGTGGCAGCCGATCGAGGATGCCATCGGCGCAGCGCTGGCCCGAGTCGAGCGGGAGCTCGGGCAGCGGCAGGTGCGGCTCGATGTCCCGCCCGAGCTGCCGCTGGCGCCCTTCGATGCCTCACTCATCGAGCAGGTGCTCGTCAATTTGTTGGAGAACGCCTGCCGGTATGCGGGTCCCGACGCCATCATCGAGATCCGGGCGTGGGCGGAGGAGCAGGGGCTGGTCGTGGAGGTGGCGGACTCCGGCGCCGGCCTGGAACCTGGCAGCGAGCGGCGGGTCTTCGAGAAGTTCTATCGGGCCCGCCAGCAGGGCGAAGGCGCCGGGCTCGGGCTGGCGATCTGCACTGCCATCGTGATGGCGCATGGCGGCACGATGTGGGCGGCGAACCGGCCCGGCGGCGGGGCGGCATTCTCGTTCGTCATTCCCTTCGAGGGCGAGCCGCCGGAGCTTGCACGGGTGAGGGAGCTGGGGGAGGCGGCGCCGTGACCGAGGGGCCTCTGGTGCTCGTGGCCGACGACGAGCTGGGTATTCGCCGCTTCCTACGGGTGACGCTCCTTGCCCGCGGCTATCGGGTCGCCGAGGCGGCCACCGCCGGCGAGACGATCGAGAAGGTCGCGACGCTACGGCCGGATGTCGTGATCCTCGACCTGGGTCTGCCCGACCGCGACGGCCTGGAGGTGACGCGGGAGCTGCGGGAGTGGAGCGGCGTCCCGATCGTCGTGCTGTCGGCCCGCGACAAGCAGGAGGACAAGGTGCGCGCCCTCGATCTCGGCGCCGACGATTACCTCACCAAGCCGTTCGGCACCGAGGAGCTGCTGGCCCGCTTGCGGGTGGCGATTCGCCACGCCCAGATGCGGCCCGCCGAGCAGCCGGCGGTGTATCGCACCGGCGGGCTCACGGTCGATCTCGCCCGCCGCCAGGTTACGATCGAGGAGCGCGAGATCCACCTCACGCCGATCGAGTTCAAGTTATTGGCGACGCTTGTACTTAATGCTGGGAAAGTGGTCACGCACCGGCACCTCCTGCGCCAGGTCTGGGGCCCCGAGTACGGCGACGAGAATCACTATGTGCGGGTCTTCATGGCCCAACTGCGGCGCAAGATCGAAGCCGAGCCGGCCCGGCCCCGCTACATCCGCACCGAGCCTGGAGTCGGCTATCGGCTAATCGAGGAGTAGCTCGTGAAATTCACTGCGCGCGCAGCAGCTCGAGCTCGAGGGAAGCGAAGCGGTTGAGCCAGAACGTCGGGCTGTAAGGCGTGACCGGGCGGTCGAGGGCGTCGCGCACCCCCAGTCTCGCCAGAGTGACCTGCTGGAGCCAGGCGGCCAGCAACGCCTGATCCCTCACGTCCACCGCCGCGACCTCGTTCGCATCGACGCGTGCGCCGGCGCGCGCCGCATAGTAGGCCGCCGCCAGGCGGGTGGTCGGGTTGTGATAGCGGCGATCAAGCTCGCCGGTCCAGCGGGACGCTTCTGCCGCCGCCTGCTGCGCGCCGGAAGCATCGCCAGCAAGCTCGCGCGTCAGGCAGCGCATCCAGTGCGCTTCGAGGGAGTAGGGGTTCTTGGCCAGCCAGGGTGCGAGCCCCTCCTCGGCGAGCGGGTAGTCGCCGGCGACCAGCGCCGCCTGCGCCGCCTGGAGGCCGAGAATGAGCGCTCCGCTCCGGCGGAATGCGTCGCGAAGATCGCTGGCGGCGCGGTGGGACTCGCCGCGGGCCAGGTCGAGCCAGCTCCGACTTAGGGCGGTCACCAGCGCCGACGAGTGGATCTCCTCGGTGTCACGCGCGGCCGCCAGCGCAGCCTCGCTGTTGCCCACCATGGCGTTAAGCACCACGAGGTTGAGAAGGATGCTTGAGTCCAGCGGGAAGGTAGCCCGGCACTGCCTGACGCTCGCCAGCGCCGAGGCCGTCTCGCCGCGGAGAAACTGGTCCCAAACCACGAGCTTGCATCCCGACGCGGTCCCGCCGCCGTGAGTTCCGAGGCTGGTCGCGGCCTCGTGGGCGCCGCGAAAGTCGTAGGTGTAGAGCCGCAACCACCCGAGGTTGGCGCGCATCTCGACGTCTCCCGGGTCCACCTCCAGGCCGGCGCGAATGGCGGCGCCGGCGCGGTCGAGGTAGGCGGGGCTGTAGTCGATGCCCAGATTGCGGTACTGGAGCAGGGCCCGCGCCAGCCGGGGATACGCCGGCGCAAAACGGGGCGCGGCCGCGATGCAGCGCTCGAGCAGACTCACGGCAGTGTCTATCTGGCCGGGATCGTAGCTCGCCAGGGCGAGGCTGCCGCGGGCGAAGTCATCGAAGGCCTGCTCGCCGGGGAACTCCAGCCGGCTCGCGGTCATGTACACGCCGAGGGCGCCGGCCGCCCCCGAGGCCTGACGCGCAGCCATCGCGAACACCTCATCGAGCGGACCCCGCACCGTCTCCGACCAAATCACCCTGGCGGCGGCACGCTCGGTCAGCTTTACGGTCAGCGCGAGGCGGCCTCCATCGAGAAAGAGGTTGCCGTCGACCCCCCAGCGCGCTCCCCCGCGGCGGGCAAGATCGCCAACTGCCACGCCACTCGCGGCCTCGCCCTCGGGGAGCGCCAGCACCCGCAAGCCCCCGGCCCGGCTCAGGGAGTCCACGAGCTGCCCGGTTACGACGCCGGCCAGGTTGCGGCGGTCGAGATCCCCCGCGGCGGCGAGGGGCAGCACGAGGACGGCGTCGCCATGCCCGATCGCTCTCGTCTTTTGCGAGAGCCACTGCAGGGTGAGTCCCAGGGCCACGACCGCCAGTGCCGCTGCCACCAGGACGCGCCATCGCAGTACCACGGCGCGGGCGTGGGAGCGAGTCAAGTGTGGGGGCCTGTCGGCCGCCCCTGGCAGCGGCGACCGGCCGGTCTGGTGGGATGGCGTTGCCCCGCCGATGGGTCGCCGCGTTCCCGAGGAAAGCGAGACACCAAGCTCGAAGCAGGCCACCTCCAGATCGTCCAGGAGCGCACCCGCCGAGGGATAACGGCGTGCCGCGCTCTTCTCGAGGAGCCGGTTGAGAATCTGGGCGACCGGCGCCGCCACAGGTGTGTTCGGGGGGAACGGAGCGGCCGGCTGGTTGAGAATCGCCATCAGGATGGCCACCGGGGTGTCGCCCTCGAACGGCCTGCGACCCGACAGCATCTCGTA
>JAZDGE010000339.1:0-9049 GCA_043807175.1 Acidobacteriota bacterium | reverse complement strand
GAAGCGCGCCATGTCATTCGTTCAGGCCTTGCTCCAACCAGAACGTCTAGAATGGCGGCGGAGGTGAGGGTTGGGCAAGACGATCGCGGCGATTGTGCTCGTGGTGCTCGGTGCCGGGTGCGCGAGCTCGGGGAGCAGCGGGAGAGGCGCAGCGCCGGCGGGAGCGCCGGGCGAGTCGCTGGCGCTCGTGAGCCAGGCGCAACTGCGCCTGCAATCCGGGGAGATCTCGGAGGGACTCCAGCTCTTCCGCCAGGCGCTCAAGCTCGCCCCGGACGATCGCGAGCTGATCGAGGAGTACGGTCTGGCGCTCGCGGCGGTGGGCCTTGACGAGGAGGCGGTGAAACACTTGCTGCGAGCCGCCGGGCTCTCGGGCAGCGGCGAGGCGACACTGGGGGTGCTGCTCGCCCAGAGCGCGGCTGGCCCCAAGGAGGTCGAGGCCGCGATCCCGCACCTGCTCGCCGGCCTCGATGCGGAGCCAAACGGCCAGCACTGCCGGTTCATTCTCGTGCAGGCGCTGGTCGGCTTGGGCCGCGGAGAGGAGGCATGGACCTACATCGGACCGTTGCTCGCCGATCGTCCCGACGACCCGCGGCTGCAGTTCCTGGGCGGGCAGGCCCTCCGCCAGGCCAAGCGGTCGGAGGAAGCCGTTGAGCTCCTCAAGAAGGCCGCCCAACATCCGGAGACCCGCGCCCGGGCCACCTTCGAGCTCGTCGAGCTGCTGGCGGCGACAGGTGACTTTCGCCAGGCCGCGGATCTCATGGGCGTGCTGGTGAAGCACGAGGGCGCGACGCTCGCGGCGCTGACCCGCTGGGCGACTCTGCTGCTTCGCGCCGGCGACCGCGAGCAGGCGGAGGCGGTCCTCGATGACGTGCTCGAGCGGGATCCCTCGTTTCGCGAGGCGGTGCTGACGAAGGCACTGCTGGCGGCGCGTGATGGCCGTCTCGATGGCGCCGAGCAACTGTACCGCCGGGCGTTGGCCGCCAACCCGGAGGACGCCGACGCCGCCTTCGGGCTCATCCGCGTACTCATGGACCAGCGGCGGCTGGGCGAGGCGCGCACACTTCTCGACGGGCTCTGGGCGCAGATAGAGAAGGCGAAGCTCGAGCTCGACGAGGCCGGAATCGAGGTGGTGCAGGAGCGTGCCACCGTTGAGCTTCTCGACCATGCCGGCGAGGCTGCCCTGCCCTGGCTCAGGCGGCTACCGGCGGCGCCGATCGCGCGCCGGCCGCTGGCGCTGTGGGCCGAGTACCATCGCCTGCGCGGGGCCTATCGCGAAGGTATCGAGTTTCTCGCCGGCCTCCAGGTGGAGGATGTGGCCGAGACGAGGCGGCTGCACGCCAGCCTGCTGGCCGAGTTTCGCCTCGCGGCCGGGGACGAAGAGGGGGCGAAGGTGACGCTTGCCACACTCGCCGCCGGTGGAGAAGAAGACACTTTGGCCGCGCTGGGAGCGCTGGAGCGGCGCAAGCGTCACGCCGAGTCGGTCGAGCTCGCCCGTCGCGCGCTCGAGCGCTTTCCCGAGGCCAAGGGCATCCTCTTCGCCTACGCCGGCTCGCTCGAGCGCTCCGGCGCCTGGGACGAGGCGGTCCAGCAGTTCCGTGCGCTGCTCGCAAAGGCGCCCGAGCACGCCGCCGCGCTCAACTACCTCGGGTACATGTTCGCGGATCGCGGGGTTCACCTCGAGGAGGCGCGTGAGCTTCTCACCAAGGCAGTCGCCCTCGATCCCACCTCTGGCGCCTTCCAGGACTCGCTCGGTTGGGTCTACTTCCGGCTCGGAGAGCTCGATCGTGCGGAGAAGCACCTCGCTGAGGCGGTGCGCCTCGAGCCCTTCGATGCCACCGTGCAGGAGCACATGGGAGACCTCTATCACCGCCGCGGGCTGCGCGACGAGGCGCGCGCGGCATACCTGCGGGCGCTCGAGTTCGAGCCTGACGAGAGCGGTCAGAAGGAACGGATCGAGGAGAAGCTCAAGGTCCTGGCGACGGATGCGATACCCTAGCTCGCTCCGCTCGCAGTTGGGTCTGGGGGTTAGGGGTTGGGGGTCAGGGGGGGGACCCAAACACCTAACCCCTAAACCCCAACCCCAATTTGCTCAGTTGGTTGTGCAATTCCCGAGACGTGTACTCCCTCTGACTGCTGCCATCGGGCTGCTGCTCGGCCTCGCGGTGGCCTGCCATCATGCGCCGCCGGCGCCGCAATTGCCTGCTGGCTGGCATGAGCTGCAGGCAGGCGCGACGCCGTTCGTCGCGCTCTATCGCCTGCACTGCTGTGGGCGGTCCAACCTCGCCGCTACCGTGCGCGCAGATGGGGAGCGCCTCGCGCTCGTGGTCGCTGCGCCTCCTGGCGGAGCCCTCGCCGAGGTCTGGTTGGCGGCGGACGGCGGCTGGCTGCACCGCGCGGGAAAGGACTGTCGCGAGCGCCTGCCGGTGGGTGAGCTGCCGTTGTCGGACGGCGCCAGGCTGCCGCTCGACGCGCGGTTCGCCTGGTTTCTCCTCGGCGGTCTTCTACCCGAGGAGGCGCGGCCGGTCGCCGATGCCCCCGGTTGGGTGGAAAGCCGGGAGCGCGGCGGATGGTACCGCGCCCGCGTCGCCGGCGAACCGCCGCGCCTCGAGCGGGTCCTGGTGGGCCGATTGGCGGCCGAAACTCCGCTGCTCGTCGCCGAGCTAGGCAAGCACCGGGGTCACCTTCCGGGCTGGCTCGCACTCGAGGCTGGCGCGGCTCGCGCCGAGCTCGCGCTGGTGGAGTGGCGCGTGGCTCGGGGCCTCGCGCCACCTTCCTGGCTGACACTGCCGGAATGCAGGGAGACGCCATGAGGCTCCGCCTGTTCTGCCCGGCGAAGGTCAACCTGCACCTCGAGGTGCTCGGGCGCCGCAGCGACGGATTTCACGAGCTCCGGACCCTCTATGCCGCGGTCGGCGTGTGGGACGAGCTGGAGCTGGAGGCCGCGCCCGCCGGCATCCTCCAGTTGGAGGTGATCCCGCAGGGTTTGGTGAGTGACGGCCCGGACAACCTGGTGCTACGGGCGGCGCGGGCCCTGCAAGCCTGTGCGGGGATCACGACTGGCGCCCGCATGACACTGCGCAAGCGGATTCCGGTCGCAGCGGGACTCGGCGGAGGGTCCTCGGATGCTGCCGGCGCGTTGGTCGCGCTGGCGCAACTGTGGGGCTGTGACGGGGACCTCGCGACCCTGGTGCCGTTGGCGGCCTCACTCGGGTCGGACGTGCCCTTCTTCCTGGTTGGTGGCGCTGCCTGGGGCGTGGGACGAGGCGGCGAGATCTACCCGCTGCCTGACCTGGAGCCGTGGTGGGTGGTGCTGCTGCCAGGCGAGATGCCGGTGTCCACCAAGGAGGTCTACGCGCGAGTGCCGCCGCGAGAGCTGGGCTCGTGGCGGCCTTCCGCGGTCTATCACTGGATCGTGAGGGGTGGTGAGCTGCCGCTTGCCGCCTGCCGCAATGAGCTCGAGCCGGTGGTCATCGCCGGCTGGCCTGGCGTGAGCAGCCGTCTGGAGGCGCTCAGGGAGGCCAGGCCGGAGCTTGCCCTCGTGTCGGGCAGCGGCGGCGCCGTCTTCGCCCTTTTTGCCGGTGAGCCCGAGGCCTTGGAGGTGGGGCGACGGCTGGCCGCGTATCATCCTCTTGTGGCGCCGGTGCTGGCCCGTCAGGACGCGCGCTTGCGGCCGCAGGCCGGGAGGTGAAATGAACATTACCGAAGTGCGAATTAATCTCAACAAAGGCGGTAAGATCAAGGCCTTTGCCCAGATCGTCGTGGACGGCTGTTTCCTCGTCGGTGACATCCGGGTTCTCGAAGGCAAGGAAGGCGCCGTCTTCGTCGCGATGCCCTCGCGCCGGCTGCGCACCGGCTCGTTCCGTGATATCGCGCATCCGCTGACCTCGGAGACCCGGCGTCGGCTGGACGACGCTATTCTTGGCGAGTACCGGAAGGTACTGGAAGAGAGAGGCATGGGTGAGGACGGCAGCGCCGGCACGCGCTCGCAGCATATCGCCGGACGCCTACTCAGCGAGAAGTTCTGGACCGACGAGGAATCCGAGGAGGAGTGAGGACTCGGCGACGCTCCGCCTCAAACTGTCGCGGGGCGCCGCTTTTCGGTGGTTCCAAGCGCCTGCCGTTGACCTTGTCCGGGACGGGTGCTAGCTTTGGACAGGCGTTGCGCCGGGAGGGGCTGCGATGGCTGACACCTACGGCACTTTTGGAAGCTTTCTGTTGCTCAAGCAGCGGAGCCAGGACGGTCTGGGCACGCTGTGGCGGGCCGGGGAGATGGAAAAGGGCGGGTTCAAGCGGATCGTCTGGATGCGCCGCTTCGACCAGGTGAGCCTCGACTTCGCCGCGCTGGAGTCGGAGCTGCCCCTGGTCGGCCAGCTCGCCCAGGCCTTCAAGGCGACCAATGTGGTCCGCAACGCCAGCGCCGGCAGCGAAAGTGGCATGCCGTACCTGGCCTGGGACTATGTGCCGTCGCAACCGCTTGACCAGCTCATGGCGCGGGTCGTGGAGGAGCACTTCCCGATCTCGATCGACAACTCGCTGCTGATCGCCGAGAAGCTCGCCGCCTCCCTGTCGGCGGCGGCCGCGGTGGAGCTGCGGGGCGAGCCGTTGGTTCACGGCTTCCTCGTGCCACACCTGGTGCTCGTGGGCAATGACGGCGAGGCGATGGTGGCCGGGTTCGGTCTGGCCCGCGGCCTGGCGGCCAATCTCGACCGGGTCGCGGTGCAGAAGATGGCGGCGCCGTACCTCGCGCCCGAGGTGCTTGCCAGCGCCTCACTCAGCCGGCGTGCGGATGTCTACTCGATCGGCGCGATCCTCTACCACCTCGTCTGCGGGACGCCGCTGCCGGCCGCGCCCGCCCAGCGGGCCGCCGCTCTGGAGAACCCCCAGCTCGCGTTCGAGGAAGGGCCGGTACCCCAGGATGTCTTGATGATTCTGCGCCGGGCCCTGGCCGCCCGTCCCGAGGAGCGCTATGCCTCGGCGGCCGAGTTCAAGCGCGACCTCGAGAAGCTTCTCTATGGCGGGACCTACTCGCCGACGACGTTCAACCTCGCGCTCTTCATGGACCGGCTCTACCGCCACGAGATCGAGGAGGAGGACCGCGAGCTGCAGCGCGAGCGCGCCCTCGATGTCACGGCGTACTACCGGCCGCCGCGGTCCGCGGGCTCGCCAGCCGATCTCGCAGCGGCGGCGGAGGCGCCACCGCCGAGCCGGACCGGTCTCTACTTCCTGGCCGGCGCGGTGGCCGTGCTGCTGGCAGTGATCGCCTACCTCCTCTTCGGCCGGGCCGCGGCGCCCCCGGCGCTGGATCAGCAAGCCCAGCAGAAAATGCTCAACGAGCTGGTCCAGTCGGAGATTGCCAAGCAACTGGAAGAGCGTGAAAAGAAGCTGCGCGACGAGCTCGAGGCGCAGCGCGTGCAAAACGAGACCCTGCGCGAGAAGATCGCGCAGCAGCAGGCCGGCTCGCGCCCGGGCGCCCAGCGAAGCCCCGAGGAGCAGCGGCGCCTCGAGCAGGCGCAGCGCGATCTCGCCGCTCGGGAGGAGGCGCAGCGGCAAAAGGAAGCCGAGCTCGCCAAGGTGCGGGAGCAACGCGCGCAGGTGGCCGCCTCCGTGCCCACCGCGGCGCCGGTGATCCCAACCGCGGCGCCGCCCGTGGTGGCTGCGCAGCCGCCGGCTGCCGAACCCCCCGCGAGCCAGCTTGTCGAACCCACCGCCGCGCCGGTCGCCGCCGCGCCGGCGGTGGAGCCGACCTCTGCGCTCACCCCGGTCGGTCTTGGCGCCGGAGTGCGCGAGGGCGACTACGTGGACTTCGCGCAGGTGGACGTGCCACCGCAAGAGCTCGTCACCCAGCGGCCCGTTCTCCCTCGTTCCGCCTTCATGGCGAGGGCGGGGAAGGGTGTCGTCATTCTCTCCGCCCTGGTCAACGAGAAGGGCGGAGTGGAGAGGGTCGACGTCCTGCGCGGCTTTCCGGTGAGCCGGCTAGGGGTGGACGAGGCCTGCATCGAGGCCGTGAAGCAGTACCGCTACCGCCCGGGGACCAAGGGCGGCCTGAGGATCAAGACCAAGGTCACGGTCACGCTGCAGGTCGATCTCACGCACGCCCGGTGAGGCCCCCGCCCGGCCCCCGAGCAGTCAACTTTCAGCCGTCAGCTCTCAGCCTTCAGCCTTCAGCCTTCAGCTTTCAGCCTTCAGCTTCTAGCTGATAGCTGACTGCTGATAGCTGACTGCTGATAGCTGACTGCTGATAGCTGACTGCTGATAGCTGACTGCTGATAGCTGACTGCTGATAGCTGATCGCTGATAGCTGACTGCTGATAGCTGATCGCTGAGAGGATGGTCCCGCCAAGAAGTAGTCCCCCGGGTGTCCTTTGGTAGCAGACCGCAATTTCAAGGCTCACTCCGCCAGTGACTTGCGCGATTCGAATCCCTCCGGCGAAAGTGCTTCGCACCCTCTTGGCGGGTCCGTCCTACAGCCTTCAGGCTTCAGCCTTCAGCTTCTAGCTGATAGCTGACTGCTGCGCGGCGGCTATCCGCGGCCGTTGGGCGCCTTGATCGAGTCCAGGAACTCGGCGTTGGTGCGGAACTGCTTCAGCCGGCCGAGCAGGGCGAGCATTGCCTCGGTTGGCGAGAGGGCCGCCAGCGCCCGGCGCAGGAGGAAGATCTTCTCGACGTCGGCGCGCGGGTAGAGCTTCTCCTCCTTGCGTGTGCCCGATGCGGAGATGTGAATGCACGGGAAAACGCGGCGGTCGAAAAGCTCGTGCGAGAGGATGATCTCGGTGTTGCCGGTGCCCTTGAACTCCTGGAAGATCACCTCGTCCATCCGCGAGCCGGTGTCGACGAGACAGGTGGCGACGATGGTCAACGAGCCCCCGTCCTCGAGGTTGCGAGCCGAGCCGAAGAAACGCCTGGGCTTGGCCATGGTGCGCGCGTCGATGCCACCCGACATAATGCGGCCCGAGCTCTTCTGCGCGTTATTGTAGGCGCGCGACATGCGGGTCAGGGAATCGACGAAGACGACCACGTCCTCGCCCAGCTCGACGAGACGACGAGCCCGCTCGAGCACCAGCTCGGACACCTCGATGTGGCTTTCCATCGCCTTGTCGGTCGAGGAAGCCCAGACCTCGCCGCGCCGCAGGGTGCGCTTCCAGTCGGTGACCTCTTCGGGGCGCTCGTCGACTAAGAGCACGAAGATGTGCGTTTCGGGATGGTTGGTCGCAATGGCGTGGGCGAGCTGCTGGAGCAGGATCGTCTTGCCTGCCTTGGGCGGGGCGACGATAAGGCAGCGCTGGCCCCTGCCAATCGGCGCGATCAGCTCCACCGCCCGCGGCTCGAGCAATGCCGCGTCCGTCTCGAGGTGGAAGCGCTCGAGCGGATCGATGCACAGCAACTCGGCGAATGGACTGACGCGCTGGCGGTACTCCTCGAGCGGGAGACCCTCAACGCTCTCCAGCCCGACCACCGTGGGGCGGTGTCTGCCATTTCGGGCTTGCAGCTTCGCCGCCACCAGGACGCCGCTCTCCAGGCCGCAGGAGGAGGCGAGGGAGTCGTCGACCAGCACTCCCGGGCCCCCCGCCGAGGTCGTCGCCTGGGGATCGAGAAGATAGGTCTTGCCGTCTTCCTTGCGGAAGAGAAGGCCGTCGACGAGGGTGGCCACGCCCTCCTCGTGATGAGTTGTAGGCCTGCGACGCCGGGGCTTACGCCGGCGTGAGGCGCGGGGTTGCCGCTCGTGCTGCTCGCCTGAGGCAGCAGGAGGCGTGATGCCGTCTCCAGCCATGGATGATCGCTCCAAATGATTTTCCTCTTCGGGTCCGCGGCGCAGCGCGCGCGGAGCCGACGTCCGACCTGCTTTGGACTGGGTCACGGGCAAGCCCGAGGGCTCGCCCCGTCGAGTCCAAGCTTAGCGCATCTTTCGCCGCCTGGGAAGGGTAGCGGTACCCACGCTCAAGCCCGGGCCGGCGCCCGCTCGCCAATCATGGCGGCAAAGGCCTCGACGATTGCCTCGTCCCACCAGCCCCGCGCCGTCTCCTCGCGGAGCACCGCGATCGCCCCGGCGGGCGAAAGCGCCTGGCGGTAGGGACGGTCGTTAGTAAGCGCGTCGAACACGTCAACCACCTGGAACACCCGTGCGAGCAGCGGGATCTCCTCGTCCTTGAGATGATCCGGGTAGCCCGAGCCGTCGCGGCGCTCGTGGTGGTGGCGGATGATCGGCAGGACGGGGCGGAAGCTCCGCAGCGGCCCGCAGATGTCCACGCCGATCTCGACATGCGAGCGCATGACCACCCACTCCTCGGGGGTCAGCCGGCCGGGCTTCAGCAGCACCGCGTCCGGTATCCCGATCTTGCCGATATCGTGGAGGTAGCCGGCGCGGCGTAGCGCCTTTGCCGCGTCCGCGTCCAGCCCCAGGCGCTCCCCCAGTCGGGCGGCGAGAAGTGAGAGCCGATCGCAGTGGTCGCCAGTTCCCTCGTCGCGCGCTTCCACCGCGCGCGCGATCGAGAACAACATCTGCTCGGCGTTGTCGAGATCCTCGGTGAGCCGCCGGAAGCTCACCAGGTTGCGAACGCGGACCTCCAGCTCGGTAAGGTCGAATGGCTTGTAGAGGAAATCGGCCGCGCCCGCCTCGAGCCCCTGCAGGCGCGCCTCGCGGGAATCGAGACCGGTAAGGAAGACGACCGGCAGCAGGCGCGTCTCCTCGTCGGCCTTGAGCCGGGAGCAAACCTCGAAGCCGTCCATGCCCGGCATCATCACGTCGAGCAGAATCACGTCGGGCTGGCGGTCGCGGGCGAGCGCGAGTGCGGTCTCGCCGTTCTCGGCAGGCCAGACGGAGTAGCCGAGGGGACCCAGCGCGGCGCCTACCGCGGCCAGATTCTCCGGCTGATCATCGACGACGAGGACGGTGCCAAGTTGCGCCATGGCCGTCGGCCAGTTTACACCCGACAACCAACAACCAACTACTTCGGCATGCGGAGAATGATGAACGTGCTGCGGTCGGCCTGGGGGCGATAGATGTAGAGCCTGACCGCACTGCCCGAGCGCACGCCCGAGAGCAGGTCGTCAA
>JAZDGE010000338.1:0-2644 GCA_043807175.1 Acidobacteriota bacterium | reverse complement strand
GCGAACTCCGCCTCGGTCTCGGTCGGAAAGCCGACCATCACCGGGGTGCGGATCCTCACCTCGGGCGCCTCGCGCTTGATGGCGCGAACGCTGCGCACAAATGAGGCGGCATTGTAGCCCCGGCGCATCGCTTCGAGCACCCGGTCGCTGCCGGACTGGAGCGCGGTGCTAATCACGCTCACCTTGCCGGCGCGCAGAAACGGCAGCAGCCCTGGGAGCAGCCTGGCAAGGTGAAGAGGATGAACGTTGCGCAATCGCAGCCGCCAGTCGCCGCAGCGGGCGAGGATCTCGGCCAGGAGCACGCAGAGGTCGGCGCCGTGGTCGTGGCCATAGCATCCGACCTCGGTTCCCAGCAAGGCGATGTCCTGATGGCCCCGCTCCAGCCCCCCCTCGAGCTCGCCGAGCACCTCGGCCACGGGCTTGCTGCGAAGAACGCCGCGAGCCTGCCGAGTGCTGCAGTACGAGCAGTTGCCGAGGCATCCAGTCGCGATCTCGAGGCAGAAGGTCCGGCGACCGAGCGGCGCGGTTCGCCGGTCGAAGCAGTCGCGGTAGTAGCGCAGCAGGCTCTCGATCGCGTACTGGCGGCGTTCGCGGTTCTTCGGGCGAGGGATGTTCCACCTTGCCGACTGCGGGAGTCTGAGCACCGGCGCCAACTGGTGGGCGGGGCGAACCGCGGACGAGCCATCGGGTCGTAGAGCGCTCAGGAGATCACCCACCTGATCGGCGCCGAAGAGCGAGTCGCGACCGGTCTGGCCGTCTCGAAACTGGCAGCTTGCGGCCAGACAGCCACAGGCCACCACCCGCGCCCCGGGCTTTCGGTTCGAATCGAGGTGGTCGAGGAAGAACCGTGATCTCGCCTCCTCCTCGCCGGTGAGGCCGCACATGCTGAGCACGACGAGGTCCGCCTGCCGGCAGTCATCAGTAGGAACCCAACCGTCACTGACCAACGACGCGAGCACGCGGGCGGCGTCGAGCCGGTTCTCCGGGCAGCCGTTGGCGGTCACCAGGAGCTTGCCGGGGCAGGTCATTCGCCCATTCTATGCGATTCCCTCGGGCCGTACTCGGCCGGCGCGTGAGGGGCCGGAGGTCAGCGGGCGGGAACGAAGCGGTCGCGGGCGAATGCTCGCAGCGCGCCAATGTCCTCCGCCCGCGAGCGAGACAGCGGCACGGTCTGGGCGATCTCGGCGAGAAGGTGCTCGGTGGCGAGCTCGCGACCATCGCTTGCGAGCAGGCCGTAGAGCGCCGACACCACGGCTTGCTCGATCTCCGCACCGGAGAAGCCTGCGCTCGCGCTGGCGAGCCGCTCGAGGTCGAAGCGCGCGGGGTCCTGCTTGCGCCGCTTCAAGTGGATCGAGAAGATCTCCCGGCGCTCCTCCTCGTCGGGCAGGTCGATGAAGAAGATCTCGTCGAAGCGCCCCTTGCGCAGCAGCTCCGGCGGTGTCGCCGAGAGGTCATTGGCGGTGGCGGCCACGAACACGCTCTCCTTCTTCTCGGAAAGCCAGGTGAGAAAGGCGCCGAACAGGCGGCGTGACAGCCCCGCATCGGCGTCGGCGGAGCCGGAACCGGCGAATGCCTTCTCGATCTCGTCGATCCACAACACCACCGGCGCCACCGCCTCCGCGGCGGCGAAGGCGTCGCGCAGCTTCCTCTCGGACTCGCCGATGTACTTGTCGAACAGCCGGCCGGGGTCCAGGCGCACGAGCGGCAGCCCCCACTCCCGCGCCACGGTCTTGGCCGCGAGGCTCTTGCCGCATCCCTGAACGCCTACGAACAAGACGCCGCGAGGCGGGGAGAGCCCCATCTCGCGCGCCTTCTCCGAGTAGCCGGCGCGCGCCCGCCGCAGCCATCCCTTGAGGTTGCGCAGGCCGCCGAGGGGCGCGACCTCCTGGCTCACGTCGTAAAACTCGAGGATGCCGGACTCCTCGACCCGCTGCCGCTTGGCTTCCAGCGCTCGCGGGAGATCGCGCGAATCGAGCAGGTTGTCGTCGAGGACGCTGCGGGCGACGACACGCTGGATCTCGGTCAATGTGAGCCCGCACAGGTTGCGCACAAGCTGCTGTATCTCGGCTTCCGTCAGGCGCGTGGCGACCGGCTGGCGGCGGGACAGCTCGTGCAGCGTCTGCTCCACCGCGCGCCGCACCTCGCCCTGGTCTGGAAGCGCGAAACGGTAGCGGGCGGCGAGTTTTCGCAGCTCCTCTGGCAGCTCGAGTGAGGGCGCCGAAAGGACCAGCGTGACGTTGGTTTCCCGCCCCTCCTGGGCGAGCTCGCGCAGCGCCCGCACGACACCCGGGTCGCCGAGATAAGGCTGGATGTCGCGCAGCAGGTAGACGGCGGCGATCCGCGCCGCCCGCACATGGCGCAAGACCTTGGTCGGCTCGGCGGTGTCGTAGATCGCCGTGCCGAGGCCATGGCGGACCAACCCCTCGGTGACCGACCAGGTGAAGAACGCCAGCCCCAGCTCCCCGCAGGCGAGCGCGAGCAGGCGAACGAGGCGCTCTTCCTCGTGGGTCTCCACGTAAAGGATCGGGTGCCGCGACTTGATGAGAAGGCGAAGCTCCTCCACAGTGCCGGCAGTCTGACAAATGGCGCCGCGCCTCGCAAGGCTGGCACCAACGTGCCGCCTCGCGCTCCCGTCTGACCGGGG
>JAZDGE010000337.1:0-4439 GCA_043807175.1 Acidobacteriota bacterium | reverse complement strand
CGAAATAACCTCGACGCTGCGGCCGCAGATCCTGGACAGCTCGCGGCTTACGTCCTCGCTCCCTCCCGCGCCGTAGGCTCAACTACGGCTTGGTCGGTCGCTCCGGGCGCGCTCGCGATCTGCCTCAGGCTCTGCGCCCTCGCTTGTCAACGTTATTCCGTGACGAGCCCTTAGTCCTGTCAGCGCGCCCCGCGGCCGCCGGGGGGGCGAGCGAGGAGCTCGGTCACGACGTCCTTGCGAAGCTTGCCGCGGTCGGAAGTGGGCAGCTCGTCGACCAGCGCGATGCGGCGTGGCACCTTGTAGGAGGCGAGCGAGGCGCGGCAAGCGGCCAGCAAAAGCCCGACGGTTAGATTGCTGCCAGGCTCGAGCGCGACCAGAGCGGCAACGAGGTCGCCGCGGCGCTCATCCGGCAGGCCGGCGACGGCGACATCGCGCACGCCGGGAATCGCCGCGAGTGCGCGCCGGACTTCCTCGGGGTGGACCTTCTTGCCGGCGACGTTGAGCAGCTCGGCCACCCGGCCCGTGAGGGTGAGGCCCCCGCGCTCGTCGAGGACGCCGAGGTCGCCGGTAAGGAAGACGCCATTGCCAAGCGTCCCGGGCTCCTCCGGCGGCGGCACGGTGGCGAGCGCGACCGCGCGCGAGCGCACCCGTACCCGCCCGCTGTTGCCGGCCGGCAGCGGGGCGCCGGTCTCGCCGGCGACCTCCACCGTGACACGCTCCATCGCCGTGCCCACCTCACCCTCGCGGTGACAGGGCGAGGCGCCGCGATCGTAGGTGATGCCGCCGCACTCGGAGGCGCCGTAGAAGACATGCACCTTGTGCCCGGTGGCGGCGTGAAAGGCGGCTGCGTCGCGGGGTGAAAGCGGCGCCCCGGCGGCGAGGCAGACGCGGAGGTGCGGCAGCTCTGGCAGGCCGGGCAGGGTCGCGAGCGCACGGATCATGGCCGGGACGGCGGGAAAGTGCGCGACCCGGGCGGCGGCAAGGGCGCCGGCAAGGCTCGCCGGCAGGGAGGAGGACAGGCAGACCAGCGGAGTTCCGGTGAGCAGCAGCGGGACCAGCCCCGACCCCAGCCCGTAGGAGTGCGTGAGCGGCGCCGCGGCGAGGGTCACGTCACCGGGCGTCACGCCCATCGTGCGCATGATTTGCACGGTGTCGGCGGCGAGCTGGCGGGCGCTCACCGCGATCGCGCGCGGGCGGCCAGTCGAGCCCGAGGTGAGCTTGAACACCGCGGTTTCGGGCGGAAACGGCGGTGGCGCGCCGGCGGCCCGGCCTGAGAGGGGGAGCTCGCCGTCCCCAAGGAGGAGCGCGCCGGGAGCTGCGCGCTCGGGGTCGCAGCAGATCGCTCGCGCCCCGACCGTCTCGGCGCACTGCTCGAGCTCGACCGGGGGTGCGCCTGCGTCAACCAGCGCCACCCGCGCCTGGCACAGACGAAGCGCCAGGAACATGCGCACCAGGGCCGGCGAGTTGGGCGCGGAAAGCACCACGACCGCGCCGGGGGCGACCCGTACCGTGAGCTGGGCGGCAAGTGCGATGGCCTGGCGCGCCAGGGCGGCGCGGGTCGAGATTGTCTCGCCAGAAGGGTCGAGCAGCGCTGCCTGCTCCTCGGCCCGCGCGGCCAGCCGCAAAAAGCGGCGGGCGAGCGGGCATGCACGCTCAAACACGCGATCGCCGCAGGCGGGCAAGCATCGCCTCCACCGTCGCCTCGGCGCGCTGCCGGTAGAAGCGGTCGAGCACCTTGCTCACGTCGGGGTGGGCGGCGGCGATCTCGCGGAGGTTCTCACGCTCGATCTCGATCACTGTGACCGGTTCCTGGGCGACGATGGTGGCGGTGCGCGGCCGCCCGGTGAGCACCGCCACCTCGCCGAAGAAGTCGCCCGGTCCGAGCGCGGCAAGCACCACGTCGCGGCCGGCGGAATCGTTGGTGTGCACCTCGACGGTGCCGTGAGCGATGAGATAGAGTGAGTCGCCAGGCTCGCCCTCGCGGACGATCACCTCGCCAGGCGAAAAGCTGCGCACGCTGGTGGAGGCCAGCAACTGCTCGAGGGCCGCGCGCGGAAAGGCGGCGAAGAAACGCGACGCCTCACGTTCGCGCTCGGCCTGGCGGTTCAGGTCTTCTGCGGCTGCCGGCCGCGGCGGCCCGAGCGCGATGGCGGCTGAAAATGGCGGCGCGGGGGGTTCGAGCTCGCCCGGCCCGGCAACGGGAGGAGGCGGCGGCGCGGGACCGAAGGGCTCCTCGCTCTTGGGTGGCGCGGCGTGGGCCTTCGCCGCGGCCAGACCAGTGGACGTCACCGAGCGCTCGAGGCGCTTGCGGGTTGCCTGTTCAACCTCCTGCTGCGCCGCGATCAGCTCGGCGAGCTCGGCTGTGACCTGCTTGCGTGTCGGGTCGAGGCGGACGATCTTGTTGGTGACGGCGATCGCGCGGGCGTAAAAGCCCTGGTCGGTGTAGTGCTTCGCGAGCTTCTGGTAGACCGCGATCGCCTCGTCGCGGTCGCCTGCCTGCCCGAGCATCTCGGCCTGGCGCAGCAGCAGGTTGAAGTTCTCGGGCCGGCGCTTGATCTCCTCCGAGATCGCCTCGAGCGCAAGAGCGTACTCGCGGCGCGCCAGGTACTGGTCAAGGAGCTCGAAGCGGGCCTTTGCTCGCAGGATCATGGCCACCCCAGCCGGCGGGTGATGGCTGCTGCCGCCGCGCGCGCCCCGGCGCGGATCTTTTCCTCATCGCCGGTCGTTAGCTTTCCATGCTCTACCACCAACTTGCCGTCGACGACCACGTGTCGGACATCCGCGGCCTCGGCGCCGTGGACGATGGTGGCGGCGGGATCGCCCACCGGTTCCATCGCCAAACCCCGACACGCCACGACCACGAGATCGGCGCGCCAGCCCGGCAGCAGCCGTCCCGCAATGCCACCAAGGCCGATTGCCTCGGCGCCGCGCCAGGTCGCCAGCTCGAGCGCCGTCCAGGCGTCAACCGCGGTCGGGCCATGGCGGAGATTGTGAAGGGTGGCGGCGAGCGACATCTCGCGGAAGATCGAGAGGCGGTTGTTGCACGGCGGGCCGTCGGCGCCGAGCCCGACCCGCACTCCGGAGGCGAGCAGCCGGGGGAGGTCGGCGATTCCCGAGGCGAGCTTTAAGTTGGCCCCCGGGCAGTGCGCGACCGCCGTGCGCGAGCGGGCGAGCGCGGCGTGCTCCTCGTCGTCCAGGTGCACGCAGTGGGCGAGCACCGTGTCCTCGCCGGCGAGGCCGAGATCGGCGAGGAACGAGACATTGCCGCGGCCGGTCAATTGGCGCACGAACGAAGTCTCGGCGCCATTCTCGCTCGCGTGGGTGTGGAGCAGCCAGCCATGGCGGCGGGCGAGGTGGACCGCATCCTCCATCAGCTCGCGGGTGCACGAGAGGACGAAACGCGGCGCCACTGCATAGCGCAGGCGGCCGCCGTGGCTGCCGTGCCAGCGTTGGCCGAGACGCTCGGCCTCGGCCAGTGATGCCTCACGATCCTCGATCAGCCCGGCCGGGACGCCGTCGCCGCTGTCCATGTGGCACTTGCCGGAGGCCAGCCGGATGCCGAGCCCGGCGGCGGCCTCGAAGACCTCGTCCTGATGGTGCGCGGTCCCCATGTCGAGTGCCGCCGTGGTGCCGCCACACAGGAGCTCGGTGATCCCCAGTCGCGCCGCCGCCGCCACCTCGCCGGCGTCCAGCGCCGCCTCGTATGGCCAGATGCGTTCCTTCAGCCAGCGCAGCAGCTCGAGGCCCTCGGCTCGGTGGCGGGCGAGGCTCTGAACGACATGGACATGGGCCTGGACGAAGCCGGGAAGCACGAAGCAGCCGCTCGCGTCGAGAATCTGCGCGCCCGCCGCCGGCAGCGAGGGCGCAACGGCCGCGATGACGCCCCCGCTGACGAGGACATCCGCCTGGGAGCAGTCGGACACCGCTGTCATCGGGACCACGGTCCCACCTTGCACGAGAATCGCCGGCTGGCTCCCCATCACCGGCGATTCTCGGCAGCCCGCGCGTGGCTGTCAATGTGCGCGGCTGCGGGCGGGAGCAGAAGCTCGGGCGGGCCGAGCGCTGAAGCGTGGACTTAGCTCGCTTCGCTCGCAATTGGGGTTGGGGGTTAGCCACTTACGCCTGAGAAACTTCGAAAATTCGAGGCAAAGCACCGACGCAATACTGCAAAGCAACTGACGGGAATCGTGTTTTGCGCCAGAACTACGACCCGAGATTTCGCGCTTAGCACGCATTGGGAGACTGCCGTTGAGCTAACAGCTAACTGCTAACTGCTGGCGGCGGAGCGGTAACCATTTGGTTGCGGCACCGCCGCCTTAGGGGTTGGGGGTTAGGGAATGGCGGTGCCGGGCTTGCTGCGCAGCGCACGGCTGAGCGCCGCGGGTGGCCTCGCGGAATTGTCGGCGCGACTCGAGAAAGGCGCCACTACGATACTCGAC
>JAZDGE010000336.1:0-4238 GCA_043807175.1 Acidobacteriota bacterium | reverse complement strand
TGGGGTGCCAGAGAACTCCACCCGCCGCGGACTAGGAACCTCACGTTACGGAAGGTTTGAGCCATGACCGTTGACGCCCAGATCGCCGGCGCAGTCGCCGAAGCCCTCGAAAGCCGCCTTTCCGGCCTCTCAGACGAGCTTGTGCGGCTCGGGGGCCTCATTGCCGCGGGCCAGCGTCCAGAGCCTCTCCTGGGCCGTCGTGAGGCCGCGCAATGGGCAGGCTGTAGCGTGGCGACGGTGGACAACTGGCTGCGGGGCGGCGCGCCCTGCGTTCGGCTGGGCGGCCCTGGCGGGTCCCCCCGAATGCTGGCGTCCGAGCTACTTGCCTGGCTGCGGCGGCGCACGAACGCCGAGGAGGCACCATGAGCTGGGCGTTCCTGCCGTCCTGCGGCCGCCCTGCCGCGTCCCGCTCGCCCTGGGCGTCCTGGCCAGCCCTGCTCGCCACGCCCCGTCCTGGGGCACCCTGGGGCCGGCGCAGGCCTATGCCAATAGCTATGCTGACAGTGAGGTTATGCCCATAGCCAAACCCGTCGCCGCGCCCGAGATCAGCGGTTGCCCCAACAGCCGCTCTCGCACCGCAACCCAGCGAAACCATGGGTGGCGTGCGCCTGGGTTTGGCACGCCGAGTTTGGCAGGCGCCCGAGCCGCCAGCAAAAACAAGGACTTGTGGCGGACAACCCGCCCTTGCCTCTCGCGCCGGTGGGTTCCGGTCCTGGCAAAGTCGCGCCGGGCTCGGCGGCCGTCCGCTCCGAGCGGCCGCACGATGCGAGGGGGCGCGCTTCTCTGTCCTGTTCGGGACTTCGACGAAAGGAAAAGCACAATGAAAACATGTGGTAACGACAGTGGCGAAGGCTTCGCGAGGCTCATTCAGCGGGCGCTCGAGACGGACGCGGATCGGCATCTGGCCCGCGCCTGCCCGCACCCGTCCGTGGCCGCCCTGGCAGCCCGGTGCGGCGGGGACTCCGGCGCCGGATTCGCGAGGCTGATCCAAGAGGCAGTTGACCTGGCGGACGAGGCAGGCGTATGAAACTGTTCACCAATGTCGGCAAGCCGACGGCGACAGAGCTGGCTCGGCTGAAGCTCGACGAAGCGGTCGAGTCGCGCGAGCGGGCGACCGCCGAGCTGGCGCACGCTCGGCAGAAGTGGGGCGAGGCTCCCTCGGATTCCCGTTGGGGCGCGGTCGAAAAGGCCGACCGCCAACGCGCCCAGGCCGCCGCGAGGGCCGAACACGCGCAAGCTCGCCTCGCGGTCGTCGCCGCCGGCGCCGCTCGGGAGCTTCTCGATGCCAAGCGGGTCCGCCTGGCCGAGCTGGTAGCGAAGCTCGAAGCGCCGGTGGCGGCCATTGGCCAGGTGCTCGACGCCGAGGAGGCGTTGGCGGCCGCCGAGGCTGCCCTCGCCGCCACCGGGCGGCAACTCGCGGCACTCTCCGCCGAGGCCGCCGCACTCTCCGCCGAGTTGCACGAGCCCCGCCCGCCGGTCTGCGCTGCGGACTGGCGAGCACACCTGGGCGGCCGCCTCGCGGCTCGCCGTGTCGAGCGCCGTCGGGCCGGTGAGGTCTACGCGGTCCCCAAGCCGCTGCGCAAGAGGGCCAAGTGATCTGGCGCCGAGCCCATGGAACGGCCGCCCAGTACGGCGCTCTCGTCGCGATCGAGACGTGCCCGGCAGACGGATTGCCTGCCGGCGTGCCAGCGCCGAGCGGCCCGGTCGGGCGCCGCCCGAACGGCACTCTCACTGCCGCCGGCGGACGGGCGCTTGGCCGCCGGGGGGGGTTAGCGCGCGCTACGCGCCGCCGGTACGCTGCTCGGCTCGCCAGCCAGCTGGGGCTCACCGAGGTGGGTGCTGATCTACGGCCCTACTTGGAGATGGCCTCCGAGTGGGCGGCAGCCCAATTACTGTGGCTCGCCGATACTGTGGGTGGCGGCTCGGTCGGTCCCGGGCCGGCGAGCATCGTGCATTCGGCGGCGCTCGCGCTCGCGGCCAGCCGGCGGCTCTACCAACAGGCGAGCGAGGCAGGTGATCCCGCGCTGTTTGTGTCGGCCGCGCGCCTGGCCGACCAGTCTCGCCAGTCGCTGCTTACCGCACATGAGCTTTGCGCCCGCGAAGCCAAGGCCCGCCCTGCCGCTGCCGACTTCCCGTGGCTCTTGCCGAGTGCCGAAGATGACAGCGACGCCGAGCCAGCACCCGCTGCCGAGCCGGCGCCGAGCACAGAGTCCAGCACATGAAGTTCTCGCGCTTCCTGTCAGCCACGTTGGGCGCCACACTCAGTCCCGCGCAGCGGGTGTGGGTCCGCGTCGCCCTGGACGGCTGCTCGCCCAAGTCCCTCGCGGGCCCTGACCGCGGCCTGTGCGCCCAGCTGTTCGGGCCGATAGAACACGTTCCGGCCGCTGCCCGCGACGTGCTGGCGTTGCTCAAGGGCGCGCGCGCTGGCGGCAGTTGGCTGTCCTCCTTGTACCTGCTCTTCGCGGCGCTCACCGTTGACCTGGGGTCGCTTGCCCCCGGCGAGCGGGCGTTCGGCATTGCCGTCGGCCCCGACATTCGCCTGGCGCGCCAGATCCTGCGCTATGCATCCGGCGCCGCCCGATCGTGTCCGAGCATTGCCCCGCTCGTGGCGCTCGCCAGCCGCGACTCACTACTGCTACGCCGCCCCGATGGGCGCGAGGTCTCGATCGAAGTGCTGCCCGCCACCCAGGGGGGGCGTGCTACGCGCGGCCGTTCGCTCGTCGCCGCCGTGCTCGACGAAAGCTCCTTCTTCCGCGACGCCGAAACCGGCGTGGTCAACGACGCTGAGATCTTCCGCTCGGTCTCGCCCCGTGTGCTCACCGGCGGCCGGACGATCGTGCTCTCGACCGCGTGGCTCCAGTCGGGTCTGCTGTGGCAGCTGATCCAAGAGAACCACGGCCGGCCCGAAACCTGTCTTGCCGCTATTGCGCCCACCGCGCTCATGCGCCCCGACGCCCCGAAGCTCGCCCGTGTCATTGCCGCCGAGCGCGTGCGCGACCCCGACAACGCGGCTCGCGAATTCGACTGTCAGCCGTTCGGCGGCGCCGCCGATGCCTTCTTTGACGGCCCGAGCATAGCTGCCGCAGCGACTGCGCCGGCGCTCGAGGCGACCGGCAGCTGGCACGCGGCGGGCTGCGACTTTGGCTTCCGCACCGATTCGAGCACCATCGCGATCGTGCGCCGGCGGGGCGAGCATTACGAGCTTGTCGATTGGCTAGAGCTGCGTCCCACGCGTGGTGCGCCGCTCAAGCCGAGCGAGGTCTGCGAGCAGTTCGCGACGATCGCCAAGCGCCACAGTGTGACCGCGCTGGCGGCCGATAGCCACTACGTCGAATCGGTGCGCGAACACCTTGGCAGCCACAGCCTCGACCTGGAAGAACCGCCCGGTGGTCAGGACGCCAAGGCCGAGTCCTACGTCGCCCTGCGCGCCCTGTTGCACGAGGGACGGTTACACCTGCCCGAGCGCGCAACCCGCATGCTCGCCCAGCTGCGCGCCGTAGTGGCCCGGCCGCTGCCCGGCGGCGGTCTCAGCGTCTCGAGCCCACGTAGCCGTGTTGGCGGTCACGGCGACCTGGCATCGGCGCTGGTGCTCGCGGTCTGGTCCGCCGGTCGGTTCAGCGTCAACTCGGGGATCTACGTTCCCCCGTGGTCGCTTGAACACGGCTTCCGCTATGCGGGCGCGCGAGGATTCTAAATGCGGCTGCGGCCGCCATAACAACAAGAGGACAGCATGGGACTTCACATTTCGTATTCGCCAAACGTGAACGGGCCGGCGCGGCGCATTTGCGATGCGGCCTACCAGGTCGCCGGGCTGTGTCGTGAAATCGTCGACAAGCTCGAAGCGAAGCGGAACCACTTTGCGGACGCGACGGTGGTGGCCACGCTCAACGCACAGGTCGACACGATCATCACCGCGATCAGCACGCACGCCGCCGGGCCGCTGCAAGACGCGACGGACAAGTTTGTATGAGCGCCGCCGATACCACCGGCGACGGCCAGCTGCTCGCCCAGCTCGACCGGCGCAAGTCCGATGAGAAAGAAGCGAGCGAGCAGCTGCGGGTCACGCTGCGCGAATACCAGGGGCGCCCCTTCATTGATCTGCGCGTCTGGTTTCTCGCCAACGACAACCATTGGCATCCGACAAAGAAGGGCGCCACGATCCGCAGGGGCGAGCTTGGGCGCGTCCTTGAGGCGCTCGGGCGGGCGGCGCAGCTGTTTGGCGGTGGCCGGCCAGGCGA
>JAZDGE010000335.1:0-2054 GCA_043807175.1 Acidobacteriota bacterium | reverse complement strand
CGCGGCGGCAGCGAAGGCGGCGACTCCGAGGTCAGCTCCGGCCCAGGTGGCAGGCACCAGGACGGCGGGCGTCGCGGCAAAGATCGCCCCGGCCCACAACCCTGCCCGCGGGCCGCCAAGCCGACCGGCCAGCGCGCCGGCGCCGAGCGTAGCCAGCGCCCCCATCCACCAATGGAGGCTCTGTCCCCCCCAACTTCCGACGGTCGCGAGCGCGTACGTATAGAGCAAACCCATGTTGGACGCGAGGAAGGAGTACGAGTGGCGGGGGTAGACGACGAGGTGCCCTGCCTGCAGCCACTGGAAGGGGAAGGCGAGGTGGTAGTTGAACTGGTCGTAGAAGGGTGAGAGCACGGTCGTCACGGGCAGCGTCACGGCGGCGGCCATGACGAGAATGGCCATCGGCGCCCGCAAGGCACCCGGCAGGCTTGGCCGCCACTGGAAGGACAGGCGAAACAGCCCGTGAGCCCCCGAGGCGACCGCCAGCAAAGCCAGGGCAATCAATACTGCCGGGTGCAGCACTCCGGCCAGCGAAGCGGCGGCGGCGGCGGCCATCAGGACGCCCGCCCCGGCAGCAAGGACGATCGTCAACGAGCCTGCCGTCAGCCGATCGCCACCACCGGCCCAGCTCCACACCGGCCGCCCGGCGCCGAACGCCGCCAGGGTGAAAAGCGCCAGGAAGACGATGGCGAGGAGGAGGGTCACCAATGGCTGCGGTGAGTTGACCGCCTGATAGCGCATGATCACCGCGCCAAAGCAGGCGAGCAGCGCCATCGTGAGCAGAGTCTTGACGAGAGGCCGATCCATCCCGCGGATTCTAGCCCGCATTTCTCACCGCTTGTCGCTTGAGGAGAACGGTGAGAAATGAGGGCTAGGGATGGGTGGGGGAACGGAGCCCGGAGCCCGAGGCCCGGAGCCCGTCTCTTCCTAGAGCGGCTCGTAGAGGGTTCGCCGCTGCCTCGGCGTGAAGCCGGCGTCGCTGATGAGGCGCTCGATCTGGGCGCGGGTCATGCGAAAGCTCACGCCGGCGGCGGCCACCACGGTCTCATCGAGCATGATCGAGCCCGGGTCGTCGGCGCCGAAGTAAAGCGAGACCTGGCCGATCTTCGGCCCCTGCGTCACCCACGAGTCCTGGACATGCTGGAGGTTGTCGAGGGCGAGACGGGAGATCGCGAGCGTGCGCAGGCAGTCGATCCCGCCCGAGAGCTCGACCTCCCCCTCGGGGGGGGTGTGCGCCTCCTGAAAGGTCCATGGGATGAAGGCGGCGAAACCACCCGTCTCGTCCAGGCGCTGCCCCGCTCGTGCTCGCGCCAGAGCCCCCGCCACCTGGCGCCGCCGGCTGGTGTCCCCGGTCGGAAGGCGAGTGGAGGCGGTGGTCACCACGACTGGCTCTTCGGGGTGGGTGGGGGCCCGGCCCACGCTCCTCGCTGCCGAGGCCGCGGCTTCTCCTTCCCTTCCGCCTTTTGCCTTCTTCATGATGCCGCACGCCACACCTCCTGGCGGAGGGCGAGCACGCCCGCCCGGGCGGCAAGGGTCAGGAAAAGCTCCAGGCCAGCCCGCTCCGCCTCGCCAAGGCGATAGGTGAGGGTACGCTCCAGGTAGACTCGTGCCTGTGAAACCGGCACCCGGTGCGCCGCCGCCCAGCGCGGGAGCAGTGTTTCCCAGTGCTCCTCGGCCCAGGCAAGCGAGCCCCGCAAGATCTCATCGAGGGCAGCCGGCGCCCCGCGCGCGAGGCCCCACACGGCAAACACGAAGGGCAGCCCGGTCCACTCCACCCAGGCCGCCGCGAGATCCACCTCGAGCAGACCCGTACGTCCCTTCACGGCCAGCGCCGGATCCCCGATGATGACTGCCGCATCGGCGTTCTCCAGCATTGTGGCAAGGGGTGGCGTCGCCGGAACCAGGTGGGGAGAGACTCCCCACCGCTCGCCAAGCAGCAGCCGCGCCAGGGCAACCGAGCTGCGCGACGCGGTGTGCGCCGCGAGCGTCTGGATGCGAGCAAGCGGCACGCGTGAGACGAGCAGCACCGAGGTCGCCTCCTCGCGGCAGGCGATCCC
>JAZDGE010000334.1:0-4312 GCA_043807175.1 Acidobacteriota bacterium | reverse complement strand
CGGCGGCCGGCTTTGCCGGCGCCGCGGCGGGGGTTCGGGGGGCGAGGGCGCGGAGCGAGCGAGCGAGGCTTGGCCTCGCGAGCGTGGGGGTGTGGGGGGCTGGAGCGCCGCGTGGTCGGGGGAGCGGCGCGGCGCCCCCCGCGGAAGGTCATGGGGGGCGACCGGCCCCCCGGGACGCGATAATGCGGTGCCCCTACTGTGGTCACGGTGAGGACCGGGTGGTTGACTCGCGCGAGCTGACCGACGGCGACCAGGTGCGCCGGCGCCGGGAGTGTCTGCGGTGCGCCCGGCGTTTCACCACCTATGAGCGGCTCGAGGAGCTGCCGGCGATGGTAATCAAGCGCGATGGGCGGCGCGCGCCCTTCGATCGGGGCAAGGTGCTTGCCGGGCTCCTTCGCGCCTGTGAGAAGCGGCCGGTGGCGCGGCGCGACCTCGAGGATGCCGCCGACGCCATCGAGGCGGAGCTCGCGGCCAGGGACGAGCGCGAGATCCAGTCGGAGGAGATCGGCCAACTGCTTATGGAGCGCTTGCGGGAGCTCGACCAGGTGGCCTACGTGCGTTTCGCCAGTGTGTACCGGCGGTTCCAGGACATCGACGAGTTCCGCCTCGAGCTCGACCGGCTGCGCTCGGACAGGAGCAGTGAGCCATGACGCGACGAGTCGCTTCAGTATGGGAGCTGGCGCTCCTGCAGCGGCAGATCGACGAGCTGCTCGCCTCACTCGCCCAGGCGCCGGGGCCGGCGCCCGGCGGCTGGACGCCGCTGGTCGATGTTCTCGATCGCGCCGACCACTACGTGGTGCGGGTCGATCTTCCCGGGGTGCCGGCGGGCGGCATCGAGCTCAAGCTGCACGAGCGCGAGCTGCAAATCGCCGGCGCCAAGCCCTCGCAGCAGGAAGGCTGTCACCGGCGCTATCACCACATGGAACGCGGCTGCGGGGCCTTCTCCCTCGTCGTCACGCTGCCGGGGATCGTGGACCCGGCGCGATGCGCCGCTACCCTGCGCGCCGGGGTACTGGAGGTCATACTCCCCCGCCCCGCCGAGCGTCGCAAGACCCACTTCACGATCGCCGTCATTGAAGAGGAGCTATGAGTGAGCAAGCCGTGACCCCCAATGAGCAGCACGACGAGACCGTCACCATCCCTGACGTTTTGCCGGCGATGGCACTCAAGGACACCGTTATCTACCCGTTTGTCATGGTCCCGCTGTCGGTGGGGCGCGACCGCTCGGTGGCGGCGGTCGATCAGGCGCTCGCCGAGAACCGGCTGATCCTCCTCCTGTCGCAGAAGGACTCGACCCTGGAGACGCCGGGGCCCGGTGACCTCTACCAGGTCGGAACCGTCGCTGGGATCATGCGCATGATCAAGCTTCCGGACGGTCGGATTCGGATCCTGGTGCAGGGGCTCGCGCGCGCGAAGGTCGACTACTTCGTGCAGGAGGAGCCCTTCCTGCGCGCCCGCATCACCCGGCTCGAGGAACCAGCGCCAGCGCCGGAGAGCCTCGAGACCGAGGCCTTCGTGCGCACCGTGCGGTCCAACCTCGAGAAGGTGGTCGAGCTGGGCAAGACGATCTCGCCGGAGGTGATGCTCATCGCCTCCTCGATCGAGGATGGGGCGAGGCTGGTCGACCTCGTCGCCTCGAACCTCACGCTCAAGCTCCCGGAGGCCCAGGGCGTCCTCGAGTCCCTCGACGCCAAGGAGCGCCTGCGGATCGTCAACGAGGCGCTCGAGCACGAGGTCGAGCTCCTCCAGGTGCAGCGGCAGATCACCTCGCAGGTCCAGGGGGAGATGGACAAGTCGCACCGCGAGTACCTGCTGCGCCAGCAGCTCAGGACGATCCAGAAGGAGCTCGGGGAGACCGACGAGACCGACCGTGAGGCCGAGCGCTACCGCGAGCTGATCGAGACCAAGCAGCTCTCCGAGGAGGCGCGAAAGGAGGCGGAGAAGCAGCTCAAGCGGCTGCGAACGACCCACGCGGAGTCGGCCGAGGCGGCGGTGATCCGCACCTACCTCGACTGGCTGACCGGCCTGCCCTGGGGAATCGACTCCGCCGACCACCTGGAGCTCGCCAATGCCCGCCGCGTTCTCGACGCCGACCACTGGGACCTCGAAAAGGTCAAGCAGCGCATCCTCGAGTTCCTGGCCGTGCGCAAGCTGAAGGCGGACAGCAAGGGGCCCATCCTCTGCTTCATCGGCCCGCCCGGCGTCGGCAAGACCTCGCTCGGACGCTCGATCGCGCGGGCGCTCGGGCGCAAGTTCGTGCGCATGTCGCTCGGCGGCGTGCGCGACGAGGCCGAGATCCGCGGCCACCGCCGCACCTATGTGGGCGCCCTGCCCGGCCGTATCATCCAGAGCATCAACCAGGCCGGGACCTCCAATCCGGTCTTCATGCTCGACGAGATCGACAAGATCGGCGCGGACTATCGCGGCGACCCCTCGGCGGCGCTGCTCGAGGTCCTCGACCCGGAGCAAAACTTCTCGTTCCGCGATCACTACCTCGATGTCCCCTTCGACCTCTCGCACGTGTTGTTCATCGCCACCGGCAATGTCACCGAGACGATCCACCCGGCGTTCCTCGACCGCATGGAGCTGATCTTCCTGTCCGGCTACACCGAGGAGGAAAAGCTCAACATCGCGCGCCGCCATCTGGTGCCGAAGCAACTGTACGAGAATGGGCTTTCGGCTGGAAAGCTGAGGTTTTCAGACGCCGGCCTGCGCCACCTCATCTCGGGCTACACCCGCGAGGCCGGCCTGCGCAATCTGGAACGCGAGATCGGTGCGGTGTGCCGCAAGGTGGCCGTCCGCGTCGCCGAGGGCAAGAAGGCGCCATCCCGGATCGATCCGCGGCCGATCGGCAAGCTGCTCGGGCCGGTCCGGTTCCTGCCCGACGTCAAGCTGAAGGAGGACCGGATCGGGGTCGCCACTGGTCTCGCCTGGACGCCGGTGGGAGGCGACATCCTCCATGTCGAGGCGCTGGTCCTGCCGGGCAAGGGGGATCTGCGCCTCACCGGCCACCTCGGCGAGGTGATGAAGGAGTCGGCTCAGGCGGCCCTCTCCTACCTGCGCGCCAACGCGCAGAGCTTCGGCATCGCTCCCAGCTTCTTCGACGATCATACCTTTCACATCCACGTCCCGGCCGGCGCGATTCCCAAGGATGGCCCGTCGGCGGGCGTGACGCTGCTCTGCGCCCTGGCCTCCGCGGCAAGCGGCCGGCCAGTGTGCCGCGAGATCGCCCTCACCGGCGAGATCACTCTGCGCGGTGAGGTCTTGCCCGTCGGCGGAATCAAGGAGAAGGTACTGGCGGCGCTCCGTGCGGGGATTTGCGAGGTTTGCCTGCCGCGTGAGAACGAGCGCGACTTGGTGGACCTGCCTGCCGGGCTGCGCCGGCAGTTGCAGGTCCGCCTGCTCTCCCACGCCGAGGACGCCCTCGACGCGGCCCTGCAGCCCGCCGCCGCGCCCGTTGCGGCCGCCTCGTGAGCGAGACGATGGGCATGCGAGGACTCGCCTGCGGACTGAACCGCGAGCGCCGATGAAGCTACGCGAGACGACCGTTGCCCGCCGGCTGCGCCGGCTGCTGGGCGCCGACGAGACCCCCGAGCGCCTGGCGGCGGCGTGGGCGCTGGGGGTCGCGCTTGGCCTGTCGCCCTTTCTCGGGTTCCACACCGGAGCAGCGTTGGCGCTAGCCTATCTCCTGCGGCTGAACAAGCTCGACATGCTGCTCGGGACCCTCATTGCCAACCCCTGGACCCTGCCCGTCTATTTCCCCGCCGCCACGCTGCTGGGCCGCTGGATCACCGGCGTGAGCGTACCCAGGATCGAGATCCCCGCCCTCGGCAGCCTGTTCGATCTCGAGGTCTGGCGCCAGCAGTCCGTCTGGCTCAAGCCGCTTCTCGTCGCCTGGGGCGTCGGTGCGAGCGTGGCGGCACTCGCCGGCGGCACCCTCACCTTCGTGATCCTGCGCGCTTTCATCGCCCATCACCGCCGCGCGCGGCTCGCCCGCGATCCCGCCAGTGCCGCCGAGCCTTGAGGGCTCGCACTCGCATGACGAAGCGGTCAACGCGCAGCAGTCAGCTATCAGCTATCAGCCTTCAGCCACTGGCCATGCGCGATTGGTCATCTGCCATTGGCCATAGGCCATCGGCTATTGGCTTGAGGCTCGGGCAGGCCCCACGCTGCGCTCCCGGAGTGAGCGGAAGTACGCGATCGTGCTCACCAGCCCCTGCTCCAGCGGCACCCGCGGCTGCCAGCCGAGCCTGGTGCGGGCGAGCGTGATGTCGGGCTGGCGCACCTTGGGATCGTCCACCGGCAGCGGCCG
>JAZDGE010000333.1:0-4197 GCA_043807175.1 Acidobacteriota bacterium | reverse complement strand
TCGCATGATCTCGGCGAGCGCCTGGATGCCGTCCATACCAGGCATTTTGACATCGAGCAGCACGACATCGAAGGGCCGCCGCTGGAGGGCAGCGAGGGCAGCGCTGGCGTCGCCTGTGACCTCGACGCCGAAGCTCCTTCGCCGCAACACCTTGGCGAGAGCCCGGGTAAACTCGACCTCGTCGTCGACGAGGAGAACCTCGATCATGCTCGCCCCTTTTCCACACTCGCGCTCGCGCCGGCGGGAGCGCTCGCACGCAACGGCAGCTCGACCGTGAAGGTCGTCCCGGCGCCGGGGACGCTCTCGACCGCAAGCGTCCCTTCCAGCTCCTCGACCAGGCCGTAGCAGATCGCGAGACCGAGCCCGGTGCCACGGCCCACTGGTTTGGTCGTGAAGAAAGGCAGGAAGATGCTGGCGAGATGCTCGGCGGGGATTCCGCAGCCGTTGTCGGCGACCTCTACTCGCACGCGGCCACTCCTGAACCGCAAGCGTAGTGTGATCACGCCGTCTGGCTTGCCGCTCGCTGCGTCGATGGCGTTGTTGACGAGGTTGACGAAAATCTGCTGCAGGTGCGCCGGCGATGCGGTGACCGGAGGAACGAGCTCGAAATCGGTCTCGATGCGGACGTTCTCCACCCGGGCGCGGGTACGGATCACGGTGACCATCTCGTCCAGCAACTGGTTGACATCGACCGGCTCGACCTTGGCCTCGAGCTTGCGGGAAAACTTGAGCAACCCCTGGGTGACGGTCTTGCAGCGGTTGACCTGCTCCCCGATCTTGCGGGCCGAGTCGAGGATCTCGGCGCGGTCCTCGTCATTGATCGGACCCGGTTCGGCGAGATCACAAATCCAGGTCTGCAGGGTGTCGATGGTGGCAAGCGGGTTGTTGATCTCGTGCGCCAGGCCAGCCGACATCTCGCCGACGGCGGCGGTTCTGCCGGTGACGAGCAGCCGCTGGGTCAGCGCCTGCTTTTCCCGATCGGCCGTCTTGATGCGGCGGACCTGGGCGCGCGCCACCACCACGGCCAGCGCGGCACCGCCCAGGACCCCCGCCAGGCCCATCGCCAGGCCCACGATCACGGCGGTGCGGAGCGGCGAGTAGACATCGGCGAGCTGCTGGCGAAACACCAGCAGCCAGCGTGGCGCGGTGAGCCAGGTCGTGGTGTAGAGATAGCCAACGCCGCCGGTGGTGAACCGGTGAACCTCAATGCCCTCATGGGGATCCAGATTGGGGTAGCCCGAAGGCTCGAGCAGGGCGCCGGCATGCCTGGTCTTGGTCTGGTAGAGCCCGGCCCGGTTGATGATGAACGTCTCGCCGGTGTGGCCGATGCGAGCGGCATCCACCAGGCGCGAGAAGTAGTCCGTGCTCACCGTTGCGCGCAGGATCCAGAAGCCGTCGCCTTCTTCCCGCTTCACGGCGATGACGAAGTGGGGGACGCCGCGAAAACCGAGAAACACGTCGCTGACATGGACGCGGTTCTCGACCACCTGGCGAAACCACTCGGTGTCGCGGTAGTTCTTGCCGGCGAGGTCGTAAGGGCCAACGTACTTGAGGTGCTGGCCCTGGCTGTCGATGATGCCGACGTCGGTAAGCACGCCTTCCTGCAGGGTGATGACCCTGAAGACGCGCTCGAGGTTGCCCGCAAGCAGCTCGGCCAGGGTGAACTGGTGTGCGAGCGTGGCGACCTGCGAGGTGACGTTGTGCAAGAAAGCTTCGGTCGACTCCTTGTGCTGGCGCAGGAAGTTGGCGTGCTGCTCGACCACGATCGAGCGGTTGAGGGCATAGAAGAGGGCGAAGTTGGCGAGGCCGATCACCAACAGGGGAAGCACGGAGACCAGCACGAGCCGCCTGACGAGGCTGTGGAACATTGCCCTGTAGCTGGTATCTTTCTCTCCCGCCATCGCCCTTCCTCGCAATTATCAGCTATCAGCTTTCAGCTATCAGCCGTCAGCTATCAGCTTTCAGCTATCAGCTATCAGCTCTCAGCCAAAAGCTGAAAGCTAGAAACAAAAAGCTAGGAACTAAAAACTAAAAACTAAGAGCTATCAACCCTCAGGCCTCCCCTCCGCCGCGGCGATGATCACCTCGGCGAGCTGCTCCGGCGCCACCGGCTTGAGCAGGAAGTCGAAGGCCAACTGCCCAATCGCCTCGAGCCCGGCGGTGACGGTGCCATGGCCGGTGAGGATGATCACCCGGGTCGCCGGGCGGAGCTCACCGATGCGGCGCAGCGTCTCCAGGCCGCCGATGCCCGGCATGCGGAGGTCGAGGACGACGACGTCGCAACCGGTGGACGCGAGATGGCTGATCGCCTGCTCGCCGCTTTCCGCAGTGGCGACAGCCAGACCGCGCCGCCGCAGGAGCTTGGCGAGGGTCTCGCGAAAGACCTCCTCGTCGTCCACCAGAAGCACACGCACCGCGGGAGTGCCCGCGGCATCAGAGGCGCGGTCCGGCGCCATCGCGGCACCTCCTCGCTGGTACCGACTCGTGAGCTGCGACAGCTCGCTCTGCGTTGCCAATGAACTCGAGTTGCCGCGCCCGAAGTCCGATGTGGTGCAGGCGCTCCGCGCCTGCTCTTGTTTGGCGCTTTCCGCCCACGCCGCGCGCAAGCACGCGCGGAGCGCGTGCCCCACAGGTCCGGGGGACCAAGATTTGCGCGGTGGCCAGCGCCATCAGAAGGCTCCCTTCTGGGATGCTCGGGCCAGGGCGGGCACGCGCGCGCGGAGTGCGCGCACCAGGGCGCGAGCGCTGCGCTTCCTGGCCGCGAAGATGTGCAGCGGCTCGGCCGGCTGCTTGCCGGTAGTCTCGATTTCCCACCAGCGGGTGGGAAGAAGCAGGCCGTGGAGGATGCCAAGGACGCCGAGCACGGCCAGGAGCGGCCCGGTCACGGAGAGCCATGCCCGGCCCAGAAGGGCGAGCGCGCAGATCACCGCCCCGGCGGCGATCTCGCCGAAGCGGATCTGGTTTCTCTTGCGCAGCCGGGTGATGGTTGCGAGTGAGACCTCGTCGAGTGTCGTGCCGTCGCGCTCGTCGCAGCTTGTTGGCTGCCCGGGAATGAGCCGAGAGGAAAGGCGGATCAGGCGGATGGGCGTGAGCCAGAAGCTGGTCGTGCGCTGCTCCGGCTCCTTGAGAATCGACTGGCTCAGGCGCAGATGCGCGTGGACGACGTGATGCTCGGCCAGCACGGTCTCGCTCGCGCCGAGGCGGCCCTTGACCACCGCCCGGCAGAGCTCGAGCGTACGTTCCGCCACCGCACGCTCGAACTTCTTCTCGGGGATGTCCCCGCGCTCCCGCCGGGCGTGAAGGTCGCGGATCTCGCCGCGAAGGACCTCGACCTCACTCATCGAAGGGATAGCTCCCCGGCGAGACCGCGGGCGCGTGCAGTGCGGGGATCAGGCTGATACCGACCGCCAGCACGAGCACGAACGCCACCACGAAGGCAAACCACGGGTCCCACTCCTTGATCGTGGAATCGTACAGCAGCCAGAGGAGAAAGCCGTAGAGCACCACGTTCGCAACGATTTGCCAGAGCTTCTTCACGTTTCACCCCCTTTGGGAAAGCCGGAAGCGTTCATCCTGGCGGCCGGTTGTCGCTACATCCGGCCCTTGAGCCAGACCTCGTAGATCCCGGCGGCGGCGGCCAGCGAGATCGCCAGGAGAAGCACCCAGTAGCCCAGCATCGAGTCGAGAAACCACCTTGTGACCTTCACGAATCACCTCCGAGCTGCGTTGTGGCAGGGTGGCGCGAGCCGCCCTGCCGAAGCCTTTCTTTGTCGGCGCGAGTGGGCGAGGGATGAGATCCCCCCCACGGAGATCGCCCCGCCACCTTGCGCGTCCCACTCCTTGCCTCAGCCACGATCTCTCTCCCGCTAGGAGCCTGTCGGAGAAATCGGGGGTGGTCGCGTTGCGCGCGCCGCGGGGGGCGGGGCAAGGCGCCGCGGCGCCGGCGATGCGGCCCCAACGGCGAGCCGCGGCAACGCAGCAGCTCGCCCCGCGCCGCCGCCACCCGATGGGCGCAGGGGCCGTGCGATCCTGGCCCCACTATCCCCGGCATCTGCGGCCCGAATGTTGGCTCACGCTTCATTGGCCATCCTTACCTCAGCGAGCCCCCTGCGCGCGGCCCGCCCCATTTCTCCGACAGGCTCCTAGATGACCAGCGGCGGCACCCAGGCCGGCACCGGCTTGCCTTGGCGGTGCCGC
>JAZDGE010000332.1:0-3118 GCA_043807175.1 Acidobacteriota bacterium | reverse complement strand
AACCCCCATCCCCGCCGTTGTTTGTGCAATTTCCGAGACGTACGTGTTAGCATGCCTTCGCTAGGAGGTCGCCATGCCGGTGGATCCCCAACTGTTGGAGATTCTTGTCTGTCCCGCGTGCAAAGCGGACATCGAGCTTGTGCCCCTGCCCGAGGCCACCTGCGCCATGCTGGTGGAGCGCTACCGCGAGAAGCTGCGTGACGAGGAGCCCGTGGTGCGCGAGGGGCTGCGGTGCTCGGCCTGCCGCCGCACCTACCCGATCGTCAGCGACATCCCGGTGATGCTGATCGACGAGGCCCTGGCCGAGGGCTAGCCGCCGTTGAGCGCCGCGGCCGCCCCAACCTCCGGCCGCGCCTCCAGGGTCGCGGCGGCGGCGCTGGTAGGTGCGGGGATCTTCTCGGCCCGGCTGGGGGTCGCCAACCCGCTGCTGCTGATTGCCGGCGTTGCTGCCTGGCGCGCCTGGCGCGCCGGCGAGCTCGGCGGAGCCATGCGCGCCCGTCCGCTCGTGCGCCCGCTCGCCTTCTTCGCAGCCATCAGCGTGCTCGGTGTGCCCTTCTCGCTTGATCCGTTGACCAGCTTCGGCCAGCTCCCGCGCCTGCTGCTCTTTCTCACGGTTCCCCTGGCGGCGGCGCTGATCGACCTGGTGTGGTGGCGCCGGCTGGTGGCGGGGCTGGCCGCGATGACCGCGGTGCTGGCGAGCTGGGGCTTGATTCAGTATCTCCAGGGGGCAAACGACCTCGAGCGCAGGATCACGGGTCCGCTCTCAAACTACATGAGCTATTCCGGGTGGCTGCTGGTCGCCTGCCTGGTGCTGTGGGCCGAGCTCGCCTTGAGCCCGCGCGGGCGCTGGTGGTTTCTGCTGCCCTCGGCGCTGGTGGGCTCGACCGCCCTGGTGCTGTCGTTCACGCGCAACGCCTGGATCGGCCTGGTGGTCGGGCTGCTCCTGCTCGCCGCTGTCTGGCGGCGGCGCCTGCTTTTGGTCTATCCGGTGCTTGCCGTGCTCTTCTGGGCGGTGGTCCCGGAGGCGGTGCTCAAGCGCGCCTTCTCGACCTTCGACCTCCAGTATCACGCCAACTACGACCGCCTCTGCATGGTGATCTCGGGGGTTCAAATCGTCCGCGATCACCCCTGGGTCGGAGTCGGCCTCGACCAGGTCAAACGCATCTACCCTCTCTACCGCCGTGATGACGCGCCGCGCTGGCGCACTCCCCACCTCCACAACAACCTGCTCCAGATCGCCGCCGAGCGCGGGCTGCCAGCACTCGTCGCCTATCTGTGGCTGATCGCCGCCTTTCTGACCATGGCCTGGCGGGGACTGCCGCGCCTGGCGGGCGGGGCGCGAGCGGCGCTGGCGGCGACCCTGGTGGCCTTCGTCGCCTCGAGCGTTGCCGGCCTCTTCGAGTACAACTTCTGGGACGCCGAGATCCAGTACCTGACACTGATCCTGCTCGGCGCCGGCGTGGGCCAGATCGTCGAGGCGCCGCCATGAGCTCGCGGGTATGGGGCGTCGGCGAGCTGCTCGCCGAGGTGAATGCGGCGCTGGCCGGCGCGATTGGCGAGTTCTGGCTGCGCGGCGAGCTCTCCGGCGTCAAGATCGCCGGCTCCGGGCACCGCTACTTCCAGGTTAAGGACAGCACGGGGGCGCTCTCCTGCGCGCTTTGGGCGAGGAGCGCGGATCGCCTTCGTTTCAAGCTCACCGACGGCCTCGCGGTGCTGCTTCGCGGCCACCTCGAGGTCTACCCGGCGCGGGGCTCGCTCCAACTGATCGTCAGCGAGGTGGTGCCGGAGGGTGTGGGCGAGCTCCAGCTCGCGTTCGAGCAACTGAAGACCAAGCTCGCCGCCGAAGGACTCTTCGCTGCCGAGCGCAAACGGCCGCTGCCGCCCCTGCCGCAGCGCATTGGCCTGGTGACCTCGGCCTCGGGGGCGGCGGTGCGCGATGTGCTCAAGGTGCTCTCGCGCTGGGAGCGCCTGCGCCTGCTGCTCTATCCCGTACGGGTCCAGGGCAAGGGCGCAGAGGGAGAGATCGCGCGGGCAATCCGCTACCTCTCGCACCTGTCTGGCCTCGACGTCTTGCTCGTCGTGCGCGGTGGCGGCTCGCTCGAGGATCTCTGGGCGTTCAACGAGGAGATGGTTGCCCGCGCGATCGCCGCGTCACCGCTCCCGGTGGTTTCGGGAGTCGGGCACGAGGTCGACTTCACGATCGCCGACTTCGCCGCCGACATTCGCGCCGCCACCCCGACCCAGGCCGCCGAGCTGGTCGTCGCTCGGCTGGAGGCGCAGCAGCGCCGACTCGAGCAGGCCGAGAACGCAGCGCGGGTAGCGCTCGCCCGCCGCCGGGAACGGGCGCACTACCGCCTGCGCGCGCTCGAAGGCGCCCATGGCCTCGCCCGCCTGCCGCAACGGATTGCCGAGCTCAAGGAGCGGCTGCGCCGCCTGGAGGCGCTGCCGCAGCGCCTGCGGACCCTCATCTTCGCCCGCCGCGCCCGGCTCGAGACCGCGGTGGCCAGGCTCTTCCACTGGCCGGTGCGCCTCGGCGCGCCGCGCCGGCGCGAGCTGGTCACGGTCAAGCTGGCGGTGGCGGCCGAGCGCCTGCACGCCCTGGTGCGGCGGCGCGCCCTCGAGCTGGGAGCGAGGGAGAGGGCGCTGGCGGCGCTTTCGCCCCGGCAAGTGTTGGAGCGGGGCTACTCGATCACGACCCGCGAAGGCGAGACGGCGCCGCTGCGCGATCCCGCCTCGGTTTCCGCCGGCGAGCGCCTGCACACCACGCTCGCGGGCGGCGCCCTGCGCTCGCTCGTGCTCGGCCATCCCGGCGCGCAGGGATTACTCTTCGAAGATGGCAGGGCGGCGAAAGCCGATGACACGTCCGTACCGACATCGAGGGACCGGTCATGATGGCGGTCACTGACAGCTTTCAGCTTTCAGCTCTCAGCTTTCAGCTCTCAGCTTTCAGCTTTCAGCTTTCAGCTACCGACAGAAACGGGCATGAGTCTACGAAAAGCCGATAGGGACAAAAAGGTCAACGTGCATGCGCGACTTCAAAACCCTCAAGACATGGCAGAAAGCGCATCAGCTTGCACTACTGTCGTATCAAGCCTCGGCCAGCTTCCCCGCTGACGAG
>JAZDGE010000331.1:0-3209 GCA_043807175.1 Acidobacteriota bacterium | reverse complement strand
CGGCGGGGGCCAGGCTCCTGGCGCCGCTGCGTACCCGCCAGGAGCTCCACGCGGTGCTGGCGATTGGCCGCAAGCTCTCGGAGCAGGAGTTCTCGAGCGAGGATCTCCAACTGATCCGCACCGTGGCCAACCAGGGAGCGCTGGCGTTGGAGAACGCCCGGCTCTATCGCGAGCGGACGCGCCAGGTCGAGCTCGAGAAGGAGCTCGAGATCGCCCGCCGCGTCCAGTTCTCGCTCATCCCCGAGCGGCTTCCGGAGCTGGCCGGGTGGGAGCTCGCGGCCCACTGCGCCCCCGCTCGCCAGGTCGGGGGTGACTTCTACGACGCGCTTCCCTCCACCGAGGAGGGGACGCTGGCGCTGGTGGTCGGGGACGTCTCGGGCAAGTCGGTGGCGGGCGCGATGCTGATGGTCGCCGCCCGCGAGGTGCTTCACACCGCGGCCCTCTCTGGCGCCTCGCCGAGCCAGATTCTCGCCGTCGCCAACCAACGCCTCTACTCGCCGCAGCCGCGCCTGTTCGTGGCCCTTACCTACTTGGTGCTCGAGCAGCAGGGCCGCGGGCTCTACGCCCTTGCCGGGCAGCCCGCACCGGTGGTGCGGCGCCGCCACGGCTGGGTCGAGGAGCTGCCGCCACCGCTCCATCGGCTGCCGCTCGGGGCACTGCGGGGCGGGCGCTGGGACCTGTTGCCATTCGAGCTGTATCCGGGCGACCTGCTGGTCCTCTACTCCGACGGTGTCACCGATGCGCAGAACCCGGCCGGCGAGTACTTCGGCGAGGAGCGTCTGTTCTCCCTGCTTGCTCGGGTCGACACCGAGCCGGAAAGGGCGGTCGAGCAGGTCATAGGCGAGGTCGAGGCATTCACGGCCGGCGCCGACCCGTACGACGACATCACGTTGGTCGCCGCGCGCTGGGTGGGCACAGGATGACAAAGGAGGCTCCGCCTCAAACTGTCGAGAGACTGCCGCTTGTCGGTCGTCTGGCGCGCTTGGCCGCTGGCTGCTTGGTGTTGGCGGAGCCTCCGTCGACAGTTGACAGTCGACAGTTTCCCCCACACCCCACCCAGCAAACTCATCCTCCCGTCCCCCACCCACTCACTGGGCAAGAAACTCGTTCTGTTCGTGAGGATTTTCGGCGTGTAAGCGCCCCTGGAGCGCCTCGGCCCGCACCAGCAGGAGCGCCGTCTTTGCTGGAGGGTGGCTGATGGCCGCCACGCGTGACGGCTGGCGCCGAGCTCGCCTCGAGACCGTCCTCGATCTTTCGCTCGCCCTCGCCGGGCCGCAGGGCGAGGGTGAGGTGGTGGAGGAGCTCGTTCAACGGGCGGTCGGCCTGCTCGATGGGCGGGCCGGGATCGCGATCTCTCTGCGGCGCCACCTCGAGCCGGTCGCGGTGGTGGCGGTGGGATGGCCAGCCGGGCACGATCTTGCCGCGCGGCTGGTGGCTTCTCCCGCCCTTGCCGCGGTGCGCCGCGGTGAGGTCGTTCGCGTGCAAGGCAGTGAGCTTACGCTGCCCTTTTCCGAGATCCTCATCGCCCCCTGCCAGTGGCGGGACGACCTCATGGGCGTGGTCGCGGTGGCGGACAAGGAGGCGCGGGAGGGACGCATGTCCTTCGACGAGGAGGACGCGGTTTTCCTTCGCTCGCTGGCGCTCCTGGCGGCGCCCGCGATCGCGTCGTGCCGGGCCCTCGAGGAGGAGAAAAGGCAGCGGCTGGTGCTCGAGGAGGAGAACCGGGCGCTGCGTGCCGAGGTGGGCGAGGAAGAGGGCGTGATCGGCGAGTCGCGGGCGATCAGGCAGGTGCTGGAGCTCGTGCGCCGGGTGGCGCCAATCGATGTCACGGTGATGCTGCGTGGGGAATCGGGCACCGGCAAGGAGCGAGTTGCCCGCCTGCTGCACTCCCTGTCCGGGCGGCGCCAGGCGCCCTTCGTGCCGCTCAACTGCGCCGCGGTGCCGGAGACTCTTCTCGAGGCGGAGCTCTTCGGCATCGAACGTGGGGTCGCGACCGGCGTCGAGGCGCGGGTCGGCAAGTTCGAGCTCGCCGGCTCGGGAACGCTCTTTCTCGACGAGGTCGGAGACTTGAGCCCGGTGCTCCAGGCCAAGCTGCTGCGGGTCGCGCAGGAGCGGGAGGTCGAGCGGGTCGGCGGGCGGCAGCGAATTCGAGTCGATGTCCGCCTCATCACCGCCACCAACCGAAACCTGGAGGCGATGATCGAAGCTGGCGAGTTTCGCGAGGATCTCTACTACCGCCTGCGCGTCGTCGAGCTGACGCTGCCGCCACTGCGCGCCCGGCGAGAGGACATACCCTTGCTCGCCAGGCACTTCGTCAGCCTACATGGCCGTCGCCTCGGGCGGGGCGAGCTGGCGCTCTCTCGCGCCGCGCTGGAGGTCCTGCTCCAGCACGATTTCCCCGGCAATGTGCGGGAGCTCGAGAACGTCCTCGAAGCGGCAGTTGCGCTCGCGGGTGGGCCGCGCCTGGAGGCAGATGACGTGCGGTTGGCGGCGGGTTTTCGCCGCGCGCGCGGCGAGCTGGCCACCGGGACCCTGGATGAGATCGTTCGCGCCCATGTGGGAAGCGTGCTCGAGCGCCATCAGGGAAACCGGGTGGCTGCGGCGCGCGAGCTGGGGATTGACCGTTCGACGCTCTACCGCATGCTCGTGAGGTGGAATGCATCATCAGATGCACATCGCACCACACGGGAAACTCCCTTGTCTGCTCGCACTCGATCGAGCACGGGGGCAGTGTGATTCCCATAGTCTGTTGCATTATGCACCACACCCTTCTGCCGTTGCCCTTAGGACGTCGCATTGATCATATTGATAGGACTACTGTTACTGTGATTGGCGCGAGTCTTGCTTGGGAGACCTGGCATGATGCCGTTCGCCCACGCCAGTCTCGCGAGCCGGTTCGTCGAACCGCTTGCCCACCCCTGGGCAGTCGTGACCGGCGGCCTCCTCACCGAACTCGGTGGCGGCGAGTTTCCAGCCACCCTGTTGCGGGCCGCGTGGCGCCTCCTTCACTTCCTGTTGGCACTCTAGAAGCCTGTCGGAGAAATGGTGCGGGCCGCGCGCAAGGGACTTGCTGCGGACATGGTGGCCAGGCCACGGTGAACCAGCAGCGGATTCATACCTGCCGGCGATTGTGGGTCCCGGGTCGCAAGTCCCATGCGCCCTTCGGGTTGCGGCGGCGGGGGGGGGGGGGCGCGGGGTTGGAGGCCCCC
>JAZDGE010000330.1:0-7524 GCA_043807175.1 Acidobacteriota bacterium | reverse complement strand
TGTTGCGGCTGTTGGCCGGCGGCTACTCGAACCGCGAGATCGCCGGCGCTCTTGGCACCAGCGAGGGCACGGTGAAGAACCACATCTCGAGCATCCTCTCCAAGCTCGGTGTGCGCGATCGCACTCGCGCCGTCCTCAAGGGGCGTCGAGCTGGGGCTCATCTGACCGCTGTCCGTGCGGCGGCCAAGGACGGGTCCTGCGAGGTGGAGGCCCTCAGGCCGGGATGGGTGGCGGCGGCGGGGCGGGTCACTGGGCGCCGGATCCCTGCCCGCCTCACTCTCCCTCCATGTCGAGGTGGAAGCGGTGGAGGAAGCGATGGAAGGCGGGAGCGAAGATGACGCCCATGGCGACCAGGAAGACGATGCCGCTGAAGAGGGCGTAGAAGGAGGCGAAGAGCTTCCCGCCCTCCGATTTCACGGGGTCCACAGGTCCCATCCCGCCCAGGATCATGGAGGCGTTCAGGAGGGAGTCGATCCAGGAGAGCTGCTCGAAAAGGTGGTACCCCAGGACTCCCACCCCGAGGGCCGCACCGACCAGCAGCCCGGCGGCGCCCGCGTGGAGGAGCTGGCGGCGCAGGAAATGGTGGCGCGGCAGGAGGGGATCGGCGTGGCGTTCGAACATGGCAAGCTCCCTTCGCGATGGTAGAACGGAGAGGCGCCGGAGCGCCAGAGGGAGCGCTGGGGTCAGCGTGGCCGAGGGCCTACAGTCTCAATTGGAAAACACGACGGCGGGCTGCAAGGCCCGCCGTTTCAGGTACGTGACTTGGTGCCCAGGGACGGAATTGAACCGCCGACACGGGGATTTTCAGTCCCCTGCTCTACCAACTGAGCTACCTGGGCACGCCAGGCCGGCAGAGTATGGCGACGCCGCGCGGAGGTGTCAACTTCGCCACGCTGCCACTCGCTTGCAGGAAATTATCTCGAAATCGCCCCGAGGCCCGCGCGGCGGGCTAGAATCCGCTGGTGCGGCGCGACCCCCGGGCGGTGGCCCTCTTCGTGTTGCTGGTTCTGCTGGTGGCGGCGATGTACCCGGCGCTTGCGCTCGAGCGCCGGGTGGCGCCCGAGTCAAGCCTGCGCAGCGTGGCGCCCTGGCGACTGCACTGGGGACCGCATCCCTCGCCGTCGCCGCTGGCCTTGCATGCCGCCACCACGCTTGGCCCCAGGCTCGCCACGATGGCACGCGAGAAGCTCTCGCTTGCGCTCTGGAACCCGCTCGTGGGCGGCGGCCGGCCGGGGTGGCTCGCTTCGCCCGAGGAGGGCGGCGCGCCCCTGTGCGTCGCGGCCGCGCTGGTGGCCCGGCCAGAGTGGGTCTGGAGCGCGCTCATCAGCCTCACGCTCGGCGCCTCGTTTCTCTCTTCCTGGTGGCTGCTGCGCCGCCTGACACTCGATCCCTGGGCGGCCGCCGCCGGGGCGCTTGCCTACTCGCTCTCGGGGGCGGTTTCGGGACACTGGCTCGACTGGCAAGGTTCCGCCCTCGCCCTCGGACCGCTGGCGATGGTCCCCGCCACGGCGCCGGCCCGAAACTGGGCGCGAGGCGCCGCAGCCTGGACTGCCGGCATCGCGGTGGCGTTTCTCGCGGGCCCGCCCGCCTACCCGTTTGTTGCGCTTGCACTCATCTACGAGCTGACGGCGCCGGGCCGGCCGCGCCCGGCCCGCCGCCTGGGCGCGGTCGGGCTCGCCCTCGTCCTGGCCCTGGCGGTGCACCTTCCGGCTCGCTGGCTGGCGGCGGCTGGACACGAGAGCGGCGCACCCCCGAGCGTGGCGGCGCCGGGGGCGCCGGCGCCGAGCTGGCGCACCTTCTTCCTGCCGGGTGGAGGTGAGTCCCTGGACGAGGGTGGCAGGCCGGCCAGCCACTCAATGCCGCTCGCGTTCCAGGCCGCGCCGGTGCTTGGGATTCTCGCGACCCTGCTTGCCGCCTTCGGCTTGGCTCGCCTGGCCCCGCGCCAGCGTTGGTTCTGGGGCCTGACGGTGGCGCTCGCCGGCTTCCTCGCCCTGGTGCCAGAGACATTGGTCACGAGTGCGGGCCTCCGCGGGCGCCCGCTTGCAGCGCTGGCGCTGGCGACCGCGGTCCTGGCCGCCGCCGGGGCCGAAGGGGTCATTCAGAGGACGCCGAGACGCATGGCCAGCCTCGTCGGCGCGGGCATCGCGGCGGCGTTGCTGGTCGAGCTCGCGCCACCGGCGTTTCACCGTCTTCCCTTCGCCAGCGCAGCGGAGCTCGAGCTTGCTCCTCCGCTGCCGCCCGAGCTCTGCGCCGATGGCTCACGCCTCACCAGTATGCTTGGCACGCTTCCCCCCGACACGGCTGCGGTGTTTGCCCTCAATGACCTGCGAGCCGCCAGTCTTGCCGGGGAGCCACGCTACGCCTCGCTGGTGGCCGCCGGGCATGGCCTCGACAGCGCTCTCGCTGCCGGCGCCGGCTCGTCCGGCAGCCGGTCACTCGCGCGCTGGCTGCTCGAGCCGCTGCCCCTCCAAATCGTCTCTGCCGAGATCTTCTCCCGCGTCGAGGTGGCGCCGGCGCGGCGCATTGTCGCCACCACCCCCGGCGCTGCCTACTTCGAGCTCGAGGTGCCCGCCAGCCCCTGCCGGTTGGGCCTGCCGATGGACGTCGCTTCCGGCGAGGGCGTGCTGCTCGAGCGGGAAGGGCGCTCAGCGGTACTTGACGAGGACCCGTCGATCGCCGACGAAAGCGTTGCGTGGAGGTGGTTTGCGGTTCCTCCAACCCACGGGGGCGGGCTCGCACGGCTGAGTCTGCTGGGCGAGGGGGCGCCCGCGGCGAGCGAGCTGACCGTGGCCTGGGATCGCTCCGGCCTGCGCAAGCACGGAGAGGGCAATGGGCTGCGAGTCTGGGAGCAGCTCGACGCCCCGCCGCTGGCGTACCTGAGCGCACCCGCGGCGGCTGGCCTTGCCGCCCCGGGGGCGCCGGACATGGAGGGGGAAGCTCGCGTGGCCTCACTGCGGGCTGACGAGATCATCGTCGCGGTAAATGCCGCGCAGCCTTCGCTACTGGTCGTGCAGGTGAAGCTCCGCCCGCAACTGTGGCGGGCGGCGGTCGATGGCGCGCCGGCTGCGGTGGAGGCGGTAGACGGCGTGTGGATGGGGGTTCCGGTTCCCGCCGGCGCCTCGCGGGTTGAGCTGCGGGCGCTGCTGCCCGTCTGCGTGTGGCTGGTCTCAGGCTGGGCATGTATCATCGCCGCGGCGCTGGCCGTTGCCGGGAGAACCAAATGAAGCTCGTGATTCAAATTCCTGCATGGAACGAGGAGGAGGTGCTGCCAGCCTCGCTTGCCGAGCTGCCCCGCTCGCTGCCGGGGTTCGACGAGGTCGAGATCCTGGTGATCGACGACGGCTCGACTGACGGCACCTCGCGGGTGGCCCGCGAGGCGGGCGCAAGGGTCGTGCGCCTGCCGGGCCATCTCGGCCTTGCGCGTGGCTTCACGACGGGTATTGAGACAGCGTTGCAACTCGGTGCCGATGTCATCGTCAACACCGACGCCGATGGCCAGTACGATCCGGCCGCGATTCCGGGCCTGGTCGCCCCGATCCTCGCCGGCGAGGCCGACATCGTCCTCGGCGACCGCGGAGTGGCACACCTCGCCCACTTCTCGCGCTCCAAGCGTTTTCTGCAGGCCTTCGGAGCGCGGGTCGTGAGGTTTCTCGCGGGCGTGCCGGTGCGCGACGCTACCACCGGCTTTCGCGCCTTCTCGCGGGCGGCGGCCGCCCGTCTCAACTGCTTTTCGAAGTTCAGCTACACGCTCGAGTCGCTGATCCAGGCCGGCGAGGCCGGCCTCACGGTGCGCTCGGCGCCGGTCGCCACCCGGCCACCGGTGCGTCCATCGCGCCTGTTTCGCAGCAATCTCGGCTACATGACGCTCCAGCTTGGCACCATGATCAGGCTGATCTTCATCTACCGCCCGCTGCGCACGCTCTCGTTCTTCGGCGTCAGCTTCTTGACTGCCGCGGCGGCCCTGTTCGTCCGCTTTCTCTACTTCTACGTCACCGGGCCGGTGCCGACCGGCCACACCCAGTCCTTGATCGCCGGCGCCGTGCTCGGAATTATCGGGGTGCAGTTCGTCGTGCTGGGAATCCTCGCCGACCTCACGGCGGTGAACCGGCGCCTGCTTGACGAGCTTCGCGCCCGCGAGCGGCAGCGAAAGTGACGCCCGGCCGGCCGGCGCTGGCGCGGCGGCGGACTCCCTGGGCGCTCGCGGCGCTCGGGCTCGCCCTCGCGCTCACGCTCTTTCTGGCGGCAAGGCCACGGGCGATCGTGGCCCTGCTGGCCCAGACCCATCTCGGTGGCCTGGCGATCGCGTTTGGATGGGCGGCGCTGGTCGCGCTCTTGCGCGGCGTTCGGCTCGCAATCGTGATTCGACCGCCGCTGCCGGCGGCCCGGGGCGTGTCGGTGGCGGCGGTGGGGCAGATGGTTGTCGCGCTCATTCCGTTTCGGCTCGGCGAGCTGGCCCTCGTGCCCCTGCTCGAGCTCTCCGGGGTTCGGGGTAAGATCCGCATCCTCTCGTACCTCGTGTCGCTTCGCCTGCTTGACATATTTGCGGTGGGCCTGTGGGCGCTCGCCACCGCCGCCCTCACTGGTAGCCGGCACGCGACTGCCGCCGTTGCCCTCGCGCTAGCGCCGATCGGCGCCCTGGCCGGCATCGTGGTGGCGTTTCGCCTGCTGCGCCGGGTCGCCGCAGGCTGGCGGGTGAGCTCGGGCTGGCGGCGGGAGGCGTTGCGGCAGCTCCTCCAGGTGCGGCGCGAGGTCCGCCATGCCGCGCGGTCGCCGCTTCTCGCCACCGGTGCGGTGTGCCTGTCGGCAGCCATCTGGGCCGGCATCTGGGGCCTCACGCTTGCGCTGCTCGCGGCGATGAGCGTCCACTGGCCGCCGGCCACCGTGCTCGTTGGCGTGGTCGGTGCGGCGATCGGTTCCAGCCTTCCGGTCAATGCCATCGGCAGCTTCGGAAGCCTCGAGGCGGGCTGGACGGCGGCTCTGGTCTCGGCCGGCATCCCGGCACCGCAGGCGCTCGCCACCGGCTTCGCGACCCACCTCTGGAGCCTCGTGTTCACCGCCCTCCTCGGTCTGGCCGGCGCGGTCGTTCTCGCGATACGCCCCTTGGCAAACCCGCCCGTCCCGGCCCAGGCAACCAGAGACTGACCCGACGAACCCGGTTGCCTCTTGCTGCGAGGGCGGAGCGACTGCTGCCGGCGTCTACCTGGCGGGCCAGAGGTCCCGGCCCGCCACCTCGATATCGAGGGCGCGGGTCAGCTCGCGAAGATCCTGGCCAACCTCCAGGAGCGGATCCGCGGCGGCGCGCAGCCGCTCCGGCGGCCAGGGCTCGCCATAATGCACGACCAGGCGGGTGAACGGCTTCGGCACCAGCATCCGATCCCACGAGGAGAGCAGGCGCCCGCGCGTGCAGGAAAAGGTGGCGGGCACGATAGGGATCTCCAGCTTGACGGCGAGCGCCGCCACGCCGGCTTTCACCTGTTGCCACGGTCCTCGCGGGCCATCCACCGTAAGCCCGGCGAGAGGCGCCCCCGCCATCAGCGCGTTCTGCATGTCGGCGAGCGCCTCTCGCCCGCCGACCGAGCTCGATCCACGCGCCGGCGCGAGACCAAGCAAACGCACCGCGCCTGCCGCCAGAGCGCCATCGGCGGAGCGGCTCGCCATCGTAACCAGTCCCGAGTCGAACTGGTCCATCAGGACCCCGAGCAGCCGGCCGTGCCACACCGCCAGCACACAAGGCCCCGCCGCCAGGACCTGCCGATTGCGCACCTCGAGGCGCATCGTCGCCCGCCAGGCGCGCAGGACGATCCCGACCGTCATCCCGCCCAGGTACCAGAGCCGTCTGGCCACCGGCGAATGGTAGCAAAGCGACTCACCCACCCGGGAAAGACCGTGGTTCGTGGATCGTGGTTCGTGGTTTGTGAAGACAGAGACTGCGGGCAGTGGGGCAGCCCACTGGCGCTGACTCAGGAACGGCGCCTTGCTTGGACCTGGACTGGGCCCTGGACCACCCTGAACAGCGTGAACTTCAGGACTCATCCCCTGCGCACTGGCCCTCGTACGAGCGCCCTGACTCCAGGCAACCGATAGGCTGGTACTTTTCGTGAGGCGGCCTGGGCCGAGCAGTCGACTGGCGGCTGGCGGCGGGGTTGATGGCAGCCGGAGTGATATACCCTTGCGCCGTGCGGAGCGCGGGGATCTTCCGTCGGGTGCTGGCGTACTACCGCGAGCACCTGGTCGCGACCGCCGCCGGCCTCGCCAGCGTGGTGGCTTCGGCGGTCGTCTCGCTGCAGGCCCCGGGCGTCGTGCGCCGGGCGGTGGACGCGCTTGGCGCCGGCGCCCCGCTTGCCACCATCTGGGGCTTCGCTGCCCTGCTGGTGGTGATCTCGCTCGCCTCGGGGTTCTTCCTCTTCGCCCAGCGGCGCCTGCTGGTGGGCGTCTCGCGCCATCTCGAGCACCGCCTGCGGGTCGACCTCCATGGCCATCTGCTCCGGCTTCCGGCGAGCTACTACATGCGCGAGCGGGTCGGTGACCTGCTCACTCGCGCCACCAGCGACGTGCAGGCGGTGCGCATGGCGGTCGGCCCGGCGCTGATGTACGCCACCAATACCGTCGCCGTGACCGTGATCGCGGTGGCCTTCATGGCCCGCATCGACGCCGCCCTGACCCTGCTCTGCCTGGCGGTGCTGCCGCTGGTCGCCGGCGCCACCCGCATCCTCGGGCAGCGAATTCACCATCGCTGGGGGCAGGCGCAGGAGGCGCTCTCGCAGTACACGGCGCGGCTCCAGGAGCACCTCGTGGGACTGCGGGTGCTGCGCGCCTACACCTGTGAGGCTGTCGAGCAGGCCGTGATGGACGGCCACTCCCGCGCCTACGTCGATGCCGGCGCCAAGGTGATCACGCTGACCGCGTTCTTTCAGCCGCTGCTCCAAGCTCTCATCGGCACCTCGTTCGTGATCGTCCTCGCGCTGGGTGGAAACGCGGTCCGGACCGGGCGAATCTCGCTCGGCCAGTTCGTCGAGTTCAACCTCTACCTGGTACGGATGATCTGGCCGATGATCGCGGTCGGCTGGGTCGCCAACCTCATCCAGCGGGGCGCGGCGTCGATGCGCAGGATCGAGGAGATCTTCGCCCAGCAACCCCTCGTCGAGAACGCGACCAGCGCGCCGGTCGGCGCCAACGCAGCGAACCCGGCAACGCTTTCGCTGCGTGAGCTTTCATTCACCTATCCGGGCGGCCGCGAGCCGGCGCTCGCCGGGATCTCGCTGGCGGTCGAGCCGGGCGAGCGGGTGGCGATCGTGGGCGGCGTCGGGAGTGGCAAGTCGACGCTGCTCTCGCTGTTGCCGCGCCTGCTCGATCCCTCTCGCGGCGCCATCCTTCTCGATGGCGTGGACGTGCTCGACTGGCCGGTGGCCGAGCTGCGCCGGCAGGCCGCACTCGTCCCCCAGGTCGCATTCCTCTTCTCCGCCACCCTGCGCGAGAACATCGCCCTGGCGGTCCCCGGCGCGAGCGACAACGACGTGATGCAGG